>JABZGO010000275.1 GCA_015259305.1 Alloprevotella tannerae
GGTTAAGGATGATATCAGAACCGGTAAGACCAAGTTGCTTTACGTTGCTCCCGAGAGCTTAACGAAGCGCGAACAGGTAGAATTCTTGCAATCAGTCAAAGTAGCCTTCTACGCAATCGATGAAGCGCATTGTATTTCGGAATGGGGCCACGATTTTCGTCCAGAATACAGAAAGATTCGCCCCATTATAGATGAGATAGGCCGCGCACCGATCATTGCGCTTACTGCTACGGCTACGGATAAGGTTCGCCTTGACATCAAGAAGAATTTGGGCATTCTCAATGCCAAAGAGTTTAAGAGCAGCTTTAATCGCTCCAACCTCTACTATGAGGTGCGATCGAAGACAAAAGACATTGATAAGGACATCATTACTTATATCCATCACAACAAAGGCAAGAGCGGCATTATCTACTGCTTGAGCCGTAAAAAGGTAGAAGAACTGGCAGAGGTGCTTCGCGCTAACAATATAAAGGCCGCAGCCTACCACGCCGGAATGGATCCGCAGACACGCTCACAAACGCAAGACGACTTCCTGATGGAGTCAATCGACATCATTGTTGCGACCATCGCCTTCGGTATGGGTATTGATAAGCCTGATGTGCGCTTTGTTATTCACTACGATATTCCGAAGAGCCTAGAGGGCTATTATCAAGAAACCGGCCGCGCAGGTCGCGATGGCGGAGAGGGCGTATGCTTAGCGTTCTACTCGCCTACTGATCTTAAGAAATTAGAAAAGTTTATGGAGGGCAAACCTTTGGCCGAGCAAGAAATTGGCCGGTTGCTCCTCAAAGAGACAGCAGCCTACGCAGAGTCATCTGTATGCCGCCGTAAGATGCTGTTGCATTATTTTGGAGAAGAATATAAAAAAGAGAATTGTGGCAATTGCGACAATTGCTTACATCCGAAAAAGAAAGTGGAAGCAAAAGAATTATTGTGTCGTGTCTTGGAAGTAGTGCTCGCTGTCCGAGAGAATTTCCGCGACGATTATATAAAAGACATCTTGTTGGGTAATGAGACTGAAGAAGTCTTGGCTCACAAGCACGAGCAGTTAGAAGAGTTTGGATGTGGCGAAAACCACACAGAGAAGACGTGGAATGCTGTTATCCGCCAAGGATTGATAGCCGGCTACTTATCAAAAGAAGTCGACAACTACGGCATTCTTAATGTGACTGATCAAGGAGAGCATTTTCTCTCTGATCCGGTCAGCTTTAAGATTGTGGAAGACCATGAATATAAAGATGCCACAGAGGTTGAGCCGGTGCAGAATGGCGCAGAAACAACCGTAGCACCGGAGCTCTATGAGATGCTGAAAGATTTACGCAAGAAGAAATCAAAAGAGCTAAACTTGCCGCCCTATATCATCTTTCAAGATCCATCACTTCAGGCTATGGCAACCGTCTTCCCACAGACGACGGACGAGCTGCAGAATATTCCTGGCGTAGGCTCTGGCAAGGCAAAGCGATACGGCGAAGAGTTTTGCCAACTCATCAAGCAATATTGTATTGATAATGAAATAGAGCGTCCTGAAGACATTCGCATCCGTACCGTCCCCAAGAAGTCGAAGTTTAAGGTAGCCATCATTCAGAGCATCGACCGCAAGGTAGCTCTCGACGACCTAGCCGTCTCCAACGGCGTAGAGTTTGATGAAATGCTTTCAGAGGTTGAGAGCATCGTCTACTCAGGCACAAAGATTAACATTGACTACTTTATTAACGAGATTATGGATGAAGATCACGTCCACGATATCTACGATTATTTCAAAAAGAGCGAAACTGACGATTTAGACGTAGCCATTGACGAATTAGGCGAAGATTATTCTGAAGAGGAAATACGCCTTGTTCGCATCAAGTTTATTTCAGAAATGGGCAACTAAACTGCGAGTCACAAAGGTTATCTATTTTCACTAAACAGCAAAAGTATGTGTACGCACAACGAGAACACGAACGAGATCAAGGAACGAATGAACTTCATTGAGCAGATCGTTGACAACGACCTGAAAGAAGGCAAAAACGACGGTCGGCTGCAAACGCGCTTCCCGCCCGAACCCAACGGCTATCTCCACATTGGTCATGCGAAGGCAATCTGTATGGACTTTGGCGTAGCTGAACGCTTTGGTGGAAAATGCAATCTGCGCTTTGACGATACCAATCCGCAGAAAGAAGACACAGAATATGTAGAGGCAATCTTAGAAGACATTAAATGGTTAGGATTTCAATGGGACAACATCTATTATGCCTCCGATTACTTCCAACAACTATGGGACTTTGCAGTACGTCTGATTAAGGAGGGCAAAGCTTATAT
>JABZGO010000276.1 GCA_015259305.1 Alloprevotella tannerae
GGCTAATCGTGTTAGTATTATGGGTAACCCTACGCTAGGAGATATTCGTACTATTATGATTGGGGTGCGCAACAACTCTCGCCAAGTACAGCATGCAGAAGTTTGGGTTAATGAGTTGCGGTTACAACAAATTTCAAATAAAGGCGGTCTGGCTGCGCAGGCGGCACTCAATTTGCAACTTTCAGATTTAGCAACTGTTGATTTGACGGGCCATTTTGAGACTGAAGGATTTGGTGGCCTAGAGGAAACTGTGCAGCAACGCAGAGACAACAACTTAATGCAATATTCGCTAACGACCAATGTGCAGTTGGGTAAGTTCTTGCCTGAGAAGGTAAAGATGAATGCCCCCCTTTACTATTCATATTCTAAAGAAATAATAGAGCCCAAATATAACCCGCTGGATACAGACTTGCCGATGAAAGAAGCTCTTTCTGCTTTGAAAACAAAAGCAGAGAAAGACTCTTTACGGCGTATAGCCAATCGCGTTGTAACATCTAAAAATCTCTCATTGACGGGTGTTAGATTTAATATACAGACAAAGGGACATCCAATGCCTTATGATCCTGCTAACTTTACTTTCGGCTATGCTCATTCTTCGAGAGAGACAACCGGTCAGACAACGGCTTGGGAGAAAGATCAAAATTGGCGTTGGAGTTTCAACTACAACTATTCTCCTAACTACAAACCGTTTAGTCCCTTCAAGAAAATATCTAAATCTAAGTGGCTCAAGCTCCTTACCGAGTTTAGTCTTAACTATATTCCACAGAATCTGGCATTCAATTCTGAGATAACGCGCTCTTACTATGAGTTGCAAGAGCGGGATATGGAAAACTTGAGCAATACATCAATACCCTTAACTTGGAATTCAGATTTTCTTTGGAATCGTAGTTTTAACCTGCGTTGGGATATTACTAAGAACATACAAGTAAGTTTCCAGAGTGGAACTAATGCAGAAATAGAGCAACCTTATACAGCCGTTAATAAACAGTTGTATCCGGATAGATATAGGGCTTGGAAAGACTCAATCTGGCAGAGCATTCGTCATTTAGGGCGTCCGCTTTCATATACACAGAATTTTCAAGCTAGTTGGCGTTTACCAATCAATCGGATACCTCTTTTCGATTGGCTAACGTCCGATGTTAGCTACCAAAGTTCTTACAATTGGGCTCGTGGAAGTATTTTGGAGAGTGGCATGAATTTAGGTAACAATATCTCAAATTCACGCAACATAACAGCCAATGCTCGCTTCAATATGGAGACATTATATAACCACGTTCCCTTCCTTCGTAAAGTCAATCAGAAATATTCCAACAGTAGTGGCTATCCTTCAAAGAAACAAGACCAAACTAAAGTATTTACACAAGAGTTGCGTTTAAGAGCAGATACGACGCTGACTATTAAGCATAATCAGCAAACAAAAAAGATTCGACTATCGGCTTTGCGCAAAGATGGGTCGCGTATACAATTAAGATATAAGGTAATAGACAAGAACACTATCGAAATCTTGAATCGTGATAGCTCGCAAGTCAAGCTGACCATTGCAGCACGTAAGAGCAATGAAGAGCAAGGATGGTATAGAACCCTACAAGGCGTTTCGCGTGTTTTGATGATGGTGCGCAATGTTAGCTTTAATTACTCAAATAGGTTTAACATGTCTCTTCCCGGCTTCCTCCCGGAAATAGGTAATACTTTTGGCCAATCGCGTGGTGGAGGCTTGAAACCAGGCTTAGATTTCGCCTTTGGTGCAGTCGACGAAAATTACATCCGTAGAGCCGCAGATCGGGGGTGGTTGTTAAGAACAGACTCTATCATAACACCAGCTACGACGAATCTAACGGAAACCTTCCAGTTCAGAGCAACATTAGAACCCTTCCGCGACTTTAAGATAGATCTTTCTGCTACGCGTGATGTAAACACTGCAAAGTCTATACAGTATATGTTTACTGATATGCCGACTTTGGAGTCAGGTTCTTTTGCACAGACCACAATTAGCATATCTTCTTCTTTTGAGAGTTTTGGAAATGCAGACAATGGTTATGCAAGCAAAACTTTTAGGAAGTTCATTCAATCATTGGATAGTTATCGTAATCAAGCTGAAGCGCACTATGCCAATGCAACATATCCTGCCGGAACATCTTTAGCAGGAACGCCTTTTAATCCTGCTAACGGTACTATCTCCAAATATTCGGCCGACGTAATGGTTCCCGCCTTTTTAGATGCTTATACTGCTGGCGGATCAGGCTTGCGTATTTTTCCCACCATTTTGCGAATGCTCCCCAATTGGTCTATCTCTTATGCC
>JABZGO010000277.1 GCA_015259305.1 Alloprevotella tannerae
TCGCCCTACGATGCGGGGCTTGGGGAAATTTTTGTACCAATGCGTTTTCTGCTGTCTTGTCGTTGATGCCGTTTTGTGGGCGGTTGGGGCTGAAAATCTATCGTTTTCTATGCTCTTTGAGGCCTTTACGTTGCGGCAAACGGGATGGTTTGTGCCTTCTTATTTGTTGCTGTTTCTTCTAAGTCCGGTTTTGAATGCTTATGTTGAAACCGCCGACGAGCAAACGCAACGGCGGGTGCTCATCAGTCTTTTTGTGGCGCAGTCGGTCGGGGCTTTCGTGCTTAAAATCTTTGCTGATTTCAACTACGGTTACTCTTTGCTCTCCTTTGTTTGCTTATATCTGCTCGCACAATACGTCCGGCGCTTCCAACTTCAGCGTTTGGCGCGCTTGCGGAGTAGTTTTTTCTTGCTGATCTTTTTTGGCGTTGCGCTGCTTCACACGTTGGTCGGCTCGATAGCGCTCTTTGGATTTGGCAGTAAGGTATTCCAGCAAATTATATTGTACAGTTCGCCTTTCGTAGTGCTACAAGCGCTCGCGCTATTATTGTATTTCACGCGGCAAACTTTGAGCAGCACCATCGTGAATCGGATTGCGGCGGGTAGCTTCGCAGTTTATTTGATCCATCAGCATCCCGGCGCGCGCCCGTTCTATGCTTCGATTTGCCAAAAGGCGTTTATGGACGCTCCGCCCGCGCTGGGCGCGGTAGCACTCCTGTTGTGGTTGTGCGTAGTCTATCTTGTGTGCGTCGGGGTCGACGAATTGCGCCGCGCAAGTTGGGAACTGCTTCTCTCTCGCCGCAAGGCCGAAAAATCATAGCGCGACCGGCGCTACGCGCCTCCAAGTTTGCGCATACAAAAACCGGGCGGAAAGCACAAAAGTCTTTTCGCCCGATTTTTTTAACCTAAAATGATGACTCGATATTTATTGCATACCGCTCATAGCAGCGCCGGCGCCGGCGATAATCATAAAGATAACGTAGACAATAATAAAGACGAGACCTCCGATACCGCCAATCATCGCAAATTTCTTTGCTTTCTGAGAAGCATCTACTGCGCCGTTGTAGTCACCTTGTGCATAAAGCGAACCAACCTTTACGGAATAAATGATAGAAGCCACACCAAAAGGCAGACAGCAAAGAACTGTAACCAGGATAGCCCAGACTAAGTAGTTGTCTGGTTGGGGAGGCATTTGTTGATTGTTGGGTTGTTGGAAAGGAGGTTGTGTGTTCATTGGTTGTTGTGTTTGTTGAAAGTTATTAATGTTCATCGGTTGCGGTTGTACTTGCTGTTGCATTTGCGGCTGTGTCGGAGTTCCCGGCTGCATCTGCGGTTGTACCGGAATTTCCGGTTGCTTCGCAGCGAAGAATGACGCTAACTCGGGGATTTCTCCCGCAGCTTGCCAGTTGGCCATCCCTTCGCACCATACGAGCGTCTTAGTCGTGACGCCGAATGCCGGAAGTTGAGCTGCGTCGATGGGGCCTTGCTGTTGGTTGTTCCCATCTACATAGTAATACTGTTTCATTGTATGGAATGTTTAATTGATTAATTGTTGTCGTTGTCTTAATTTCTTACTCCGATAATCTTACTATGTTGCACATAGCGACATAATTGCGTACTGTAGGTATGCGCCAATTATCGGCATCAAGAAGATGGAGAGAATTGCGTATATGACTGCGAGGACGATCCCCGTGATGCAACCGGCGATGCTCCAATTCATGGATTTCTTTGCCATTGCCTGAGCCTCCTCATACTTGCCTTGCAAATAAAGGGGGTCAACTTTCATTGAGTAGTATACACCTACAATGCCCAAAGGCAGACAGAAGAGTATCGTGCTTAAGATTGCCCAAACTAAGTTGTTATCGGGGCGCGACGGGCGTATGCCTACCGCGTTGAAGAGTTGGCTTTGGGAGAAAAAAGGCTGCAACTCAATAATCGTGCCTGCTAGTTGCCACTGCGCCATACCGGCCGTCCAAACGTAAGTCGTAGGCGTGATGCCGTAAGCTGCAAATTGTGTCGGCGGAATCGGGCCGCATTGCCGCTGTTGCGCGTCTATGTAAAAATAGGTGCTCATATTTGAGCAGCAAATATAAAAAAATCCATGCAAAGGTCAAGATTTTGTCCTCTGTTTTTTATAATTTATTTGTATACTTTCCAAGTAATAAGGAGTTTGTTTTGGGAAATGAAGCGACCGGAGAAGTAAAGTTCATACGCCGTTTCCAGCGTTCCGCCCTCGATATCGTAGTTGGTATGATACTGTTTCGTGACTACGTGCATCTGCAGCGGGCCGTGG
>JABZGO010000278.1 GCA_015259305.1 Alloprevotella tannerae
GTGCAGGGATAGGGATTGTTCAAACTTTCACCTATGATCGGAAAAAGTTTCTTAGGTGAAAGTTTGAACTTTCTTATAGGCAAATTAAAATTGTCTTATAAGAGAATTTTTCCGATCATAGGTGAAAGTTTGGCGGAGGTGCGCAGCGGGTTGTGGCGGGGCGGTTTGGTCGGCATTTTTATAGCCGGATATGCGATGAAACCGCCATTTTTTTTGAATAATTTTGTTTTTGTGTTGATGCATTTTCGTGTGTTTTTGAAAGACCAACCCTATGGGGTTGTCATTTTTACTGCTTGCTGATGCAGGGTTGGCGCAAAGCGTCAACCCTGCCTTGCCAAAAGACTAACCCCTATGGGGTTATTGGCGGAGTAAATTGGGCGAAAGTTGCGTAAAATTCGACGAGCTATTGACATTTTTATAGTAGAGAGCGTAGAATGGGGGTTATTGGTGGGCAAAGTGAGGTTTTTTGTGAGTGAGAGTGCGCGGGAATTATGCCATTTTTAAGCACTCTCTTCATTTAAGAGACAGGACGCTCCTTACGCCTTTGAAACCTTATAAAAAGCAACTAAGCGAAGCTCACGCCCCGCTTAGCCTGCCTGATCTAATACAATAGATGCTTACCCGAACGCTATCGGATAATTAAGTCTATAGGATGAGGCGACAATACTCTGCCGCGGAGTCCCATTTAATTTGATCATAACCAGTATTCTTTCTTGCGAAAAAACTATTCAACTCTTCTATAGACGCTGCAAAGTTAACGCTTATTTCAATTCGCAGCTTGTAATCAGTACAATTATTTTGCGTTTTTTAGTGAAATGACCTCGATTTTGCTTATCCCCCCCCGTTTTCCCAGATTTAGATGCACTGTGAGCGCCTTTTCTGCCCTTTTATTAAACGACTTCGGCGTCCATTTTCACAAGGACGCCGAAGTCGTTAATGGTTTCTAATCCGTTTTTCGCGGACTATTATATAAAGAAGATGTGTACGCAGTATCAAATGCCGGCCAACTCAACCACTTTATCTACAGCCGCAGCCAATCCGCCAAGATCTTTACCGCCGGCCGTGGCGAAATGAGGCGCTCCACCGCCGCCGCCTTTCATCAATTTTGCTGCCTCGCGCACCAATTGGCCCGCATTAAGTTGCTTGCTTTCTACCAATTGCTTGCTAATCATAACTGTCAGCAAGGGCTTTCCGCCTTGGTGACTACCGATTACGCAGAACAAGTTCTCTGGTAATTGTGCGGACATTTGGAAGGCCAAATCCTTTATCAGATCAGGCGCCCACTCATCTTTTACTACATATTTCAAGAGTTTGATGTCGCCGCGATTCTCCGCTATCTTCATTAATTCCTTACCGAGTTCTTTTACGCGTAGCTGCATAAACTTCTCTACTTCTTTCTTCAACTCGTCATTTTCTTCGATGGCATTGTGCACAGCAACGGAGATATCCTTCGCGTTGTTGAAGAGCGCGCGCAGATCGTTGAGCGTATCGTGTTGCCGGTAGCACAAATCTTCTGCTACCTCGGCCGTTACGGCTTCAATACGGCGAATACCTGCTGCTACACTGCTCTCGCTCAAAATGCGGAACAAGCCAATGCGGCCCGTGCTGCGGACGTGGCAGCCGCCACAAAACTCTACGCTCTTGTCAAATTGCACTACGCGCACGCGGTCGCCGTACTTTTCACCAAAGAGCGCAATGGCGCCCATCTTCTTGGCCTCTTCTATGGGCACGTCGCGGTGATCTTGCAGCGGAATATCTTCGCGTATGCGGCGATTAATGATGCGCTCTACTTGGCGCAACTCTTCCGGTGTGACTTTTTGGTAGTGAGAAAGGTCGAAGCGCAAATAAGTGGGCGTTACGAGCGAACCTTTCTGCTCTACGTGCGCACCCAACACTTCGCGCAGGGCTTGGTCGAGCAAGTGGGTTGCCGAGTGGTTGGCTTCGCACGCACGGCGAGCCGCCTCGTCTACTTCTGCCATAAACTCTGCCGCAGGATTCTCCGGCAGGCGCTTAGTCAGGTGGATTGACAGATTATTTTCCTGCTTCGTATCGAAGATTTCCACCGTTTCATTCGCACTACGCAATACGCCGCTATCACCGACTTGTCCACCCATTTCAGCATAAAATGGTGTCGTGTCGATGACTAATTCATAATACGTTTGTTTCTTTTGCTGCACTTTGCGATAGCGGAGAATGTGACACGCTTGGCGAAGTGTATCCCAACCTACGAAGTGCGATTCGCCTTCGCTCAAGATGACCCAATCGCCCGTTTCTACGCTTGCGGCAC
>JABZGO010000279.1 GCA_015259305.1 Alloprevotella tannerae
CTCCAATTGGCTGATCGTCTGGCTCAATCCGCTGCCTTTGCTGCTCTTGCCATGGAAGATTTGGCGAGATAGGAAAAGAAGAATCGATTTTTATACCCCCTACGTCGACTTGTTTTTAGTCGTTTACCTCTTGATTTCGGCATTCTTTCAACAATATCCGCCGGAAATTTATATTTTGGCAAGCGTCTTGTTAGTACGCGGCCTGTCATTGTACTCCCTACAGCGCAACGGAAGAAAAAAATCTTGCGCCGGACAAAAAAATATATCCCATCAACATGGATAATTCTCGCCACCGCTTCATTGTCTCCTTGCTGGCCGTGCTCACAACGCTGTCGGCCGCAGAGGCTATCCCGACTGCCGGCGCACGCCCCGCACCGAAGTTGGTGGTCAACATATTGGTGGATCGTTTGCGTTCCGACTATCTGAACGCTTTCTTACCCCTCTACGGCGAAGATGGCTTCAAACGCTTGCTCAATCAAGGTTTGGTCTATTCGCAAGCAGAATCGACTGCCCTACCTACAGACATGGCCACGGCGGCGGCTGACATCGCCACCGGCACGAGCGCTTCCGATCACGGCATCATAGGCCTGCGCCGCTTGGATCGCACTACACTACGCCCCGTAGGCTGCGTAGACGACAAGAACTTTACCGGCATCAACACCTCAACAGCTTCGAGTCCGCAATACTTGGCCGTATCGACCATCGGCGACGAACTGAAGGCTGCGACGGAGGGTAAAGCGCTCGTTTATGCCATCGCGCCTTTCCGCGAGGCGGCCATTCTGACGGCCGGACACGCGGCTGACGGCGCGGTATGGATCGATGACGCGACGGGACAGTGGTGCTCTACGCAATACTACGGCGCTATGCCCGCTTGGGTCAACGTACGCAACAGTACGGCGAGTCCGGCGATGCAAATAAAAGGACTGACGTGGAAGCCTTCCTCTCCTTTGGTGGGCAATTTCAGTTATTTCTTGTCGGGCGGTATGAAGCGGCCGTTCTCCCACAAGTTTGTGGGCGACGAACGTTTCCGCTTATACAAGACGAGCGGACTCGTCAATGAGGAAGTGGCGCGGTTGGCGGAGCAATGCCTTTCGGCAACGTCAATCGGCACAGATGCGCTGACGGATTATCTGGCCCTGACGCTCTATGCGGGCAACTTTAATCACCGACCGGCGTCGGCTGCGCCGATGGAATTGCAAGATACTTACGTGCGTTTGGATCAAGCGCTGGCGAAAATCTTGGCGGCGGTGGAGCAAAAGGTGGGGCTTGACAACACTTTATTCGTACTGACTTCGACCGGTACGGAAGATGAGGAAAACGAAGATTTAAACAAATACAAGATACCGGGCGGGACGTTTGACGTAAAACGGTCTGTCTCGTTGCTAAATATGTATCTCTCGGCCGTTTATGGGCAGGGGCAATACATAGAAAGCTGCTTGGGCACTCAACTTTACTTGGATAGAAAATTGTTGGAGCGCCGACAGCTGAATTTGAGTAACGTTCTTGAACACATTCAGGACTTCCTGCTGCAATTGGAGGGCGTGAAGGATGTGTATACTTCACAACGTCTGCTGCAAGGCGCGTGGACGCCGGGCATAAACAAGGTGCGAAATGGGTATAACCCGCGCTTCTCGGGCGACGTTTATATTGAGGTGGCTCCGGGCTGGCGCTACGTGAATGCAGACACGCACGAAAATCAATTGGTGCGCGCGTCGTATGTACCTTTCCCGATTATCTTCTTTGGTTATGGCGTTGCCGCCGGACAAATAGGGACGCCCGTGACGGTAGATTACATCGCGCCGACGCTCTCGCAAGCGATGCGCATTCGAGCGCCGAACGCGTGCAAACTGGCTCCGCTGAAAATCAATTAAACTTTTATTCTTCTCCGTTATGCTCGGGTATACATATATATATAATGTGTGGCAGGCGGCGAAAACTCAAAATTAGAAATCATATACTACAATGGATATAATACAATTCCTACAAAAACTTTTCGGCAATAAGTCGCAGCGCGATATGAAGCTGATTCAACCCTTTGTCGAAAAGATTAAAGCCGTCTATTCTACGATTGACGAACTGGATGATGACGCTTTGCGCGCAAAGACAAAGGAGTTGCAAGAGAAAGTGCAACACTCGGCCGATGATATTAAAGAGAAAATCAACGAACTGAAAGGAAAGGTCGAAGAAACACCTATCGAAAACCGCGAAACTATTTTCACGCAAATCGATAAGTTGGAGAAAGATGTCCTCGAACGCTTTGAAAAGGCCCTCGAT
>JABZGO010000027.1 GCA_015259305.1 Alloprevotella tannerae
GTCTTGAGCTGTGAGCGCGTGCCGAAGAGCGACAAATTGTTGCAATTCAAGATTGACGACGGGCTCGGCGGTCGCACAATCGTTAGCGGCATTGCCAAGTTCTACAAACCAGAACAGTTGGTCGGCAAGCAAGTTGTCTTCATTGCCAACCTCCCGCCCCGAAAATTGCGCGGCATCGTCAGCGAAGGAATGATTCTAAGCGCTCAAAATTTAGACGGCTCGCTCTCCGTCCTCACGATCGACCGCCCCGTAGCGCCGGGTTCGCAAGTGGGTTAACGGCGGCGGGCGCCTCCGTTGGCTGCACAGCCACACAACCTCACGAAGGGTCATCTTGCAAGGCGCACAAAGGCATCAGCCTTTCTGCCAACCGGCCTTTTAGGCCCTACTGACTTATTACGCATCGCCGGATGCACACTTACGTAGGAGAATATGTTATTATTGAGCATATTCTCCTATTATTTTTTAGGCAAAGGCCCGCCCCACTCAGTTGCGATGGGCCAAGCGGGATAGTTTGGCGGGAGCAAACCATCGTTTGGTGGGAGCAAACCATCGTTTGGTGGCAGCAAACCAGCGTTTGGCGGCAACAAACCAGCGTTTGGCGGCAGCAAACGATGGGGAGGTCGAAACAAAATAGGCCTATCCCCTTCAGCATCAACAGAGAGACAAAGCAAGTTCGCCCTAAAGCAAAACGCCCGTTCGACGACGAGAGTCAAACGGGCGAAAAATGAAAAGGTAGTTATATGGAATGCGTGCGGCGCAAGTCACAAACAGCAGGCTAACGAACCGCGATCCGTGCGCACTTAGCGCAGAAGCCTTCGTCAGAGTTAAGCATAAGAGTGCATCCCCCCAAGGAAGAAGTTGACGCCAAAATAAGTCATCAGAATCGTAAGAAAAGCCAGCGTCACGAACCAATGGTAAGGGAGCGGCCGGCGGAAAAGCGGGAGCGTATGAGTATGCACGACGATGCCATAGGTCATAAACGTAATGAGCGCCCACACTTCTTTGGGATCCCAACTCCAATATTGGCCCCAAGAGACGTTGGCCCATATAGCTCCGATAAAAATACCGATACCCAGTGTGGTCAAAGCGGGATATAAGAAGAGGAGAGATAGGCGTCGGAGCGCCATAAGCGCATCTTCGTCAGCCCCCAAAAGGCGCGAGATCAACGCCGTCAGGCCGCAGATGAACGTAAGCGAAAGCAGCGCAAACGACATCATAATGATCGAGACGTGTACACTGAGCAGGGGCGAAGCGAGTACGGGCATGAGGGGCGTAATCTGCGGATCGAGCTGACCCAAATGGGCCACGAGCAAGAAGAAGCCGGCTAAGAGGAAGCCAAAAGTCAAGACCAACTTGTTTTTTAGGCAGACGATGAGCGTCAGCAACTGGACAAACCAAGCGAGCAGGAGCATCGTCTCATAGCCGTTGGCCATCGGGATCGTTCCGGTTATGATCCAGCGGAGTATTTCGTAATACGTCAGTGTGCCCCAAGCGAGCAAGGCCGCGACAAAGAAGAGGCGGGGCAGCCACTTTATGACGAAGCGGCGCTGCGTCCGGCGGTGGGTCGTCAGATAAAGAACATAAAAGAGCGACAAGAAGCCCAGCGTGAGATTAAAGATGAAAAGTATTGTCGTGAAAGGCCACTTATTGTATTGCAATTCGGCTTTGATCTTCAGCGTCGAAGGCAGGGAGGCGCCACCATGGTCTCCTTGATAGCGGCGCACGGCATCAGTCACACGATTGAGGTGATTCCAATCGCCGGCTTGGGCGTAGGCATTCCATACGGCAAAGGATTGATCGATGAATTGGTGCTCATCGGTAGGCAATGTTTGAGGCAAACTATCGGCCGGCGCAAACCAAGTGGTCTGTTGCCGAGTCGTAACCGGAAAAAACTTGAGTGGAAGTCCGCGCCGCAGGTCCATAATCAACTTGATGTTAGCATCAAGTTCGGCAACTTCCTTATGAAAATCATCGCGATTGCCTTCTGCATATTCGCGCACGGCGGGGCCGAGAATATAGCCGCCTGCAGCGGCATTAAAAAACTGACTTAAAGAGGCATACTTGGGCAAGTCGTAACGCTGGCGCACTTCAGCGGCCTTCACACGTATCATCGGCTCGATGGTCCATTGGTTGCCCCAGAAAATCCACCCGGTCAAGACTTGCTCAGCCGTATAGCCGTTGTACGTTCGACTGCCATAGATTTTTGTCGTAAAGTCAAGCGCATAGGTTTGCACCGGACAAATACGGCCATTATACAACATATCGAGGCAGCCCATGCGATGTGCGGCATCGGCAGGAAGCGCCGGTGCAGCCGCAGAGGAGAGTCCGACAGCAAAAAACAAGACCACGGTGGCGCCCCGCAGGAGTCGCCGGAAAGTACCCTTAGGATCAATCAACAACCAGATGAGGGAAAGGAAAAGCAAGGCATAGCCGGCATACGTAACCGGAATGCCCCAAGGGTCAGCATTGATCGTGAGGTAGGCGCCGTGCCCATCATCGTCGTAAGCGCTTTGATAGAGGCGCACATTGCGATACGTGAAAATGCGGTTCATAGAGACGCTACCACTGACGGACGACGTCCCATCGAGAATCGTAAAGCGGGAGACGTAATCTTTGGCCGAACTCGTGCCGGCATGGTAGAGCACGTCGAAGCGATCCAAGCGCAAGCGGAAAGGCAAAGCGCGCTGCGAATCGGGTGCAGACCCATCGTCTTTCGGCGTAAAGGAAGCCGTAGGCGTATGTAGGCGGAGGTGAATGGTGCCGCGATAGGCCGTCAAACTGGTTAAGAGTGCGCCGGTCAGGATCAACACAAAGGAGGCGTGGAGAAGCACCATGCCCGCTCTTCGCGGACCTTGGCGGTAATAATAAATAATGGAGACAAAGGTCAGTGCGGCCCAAAGCAGCGAGAACCAGAGTGAGCCGTAAATATATCGAGCGGCGTAGGCTGAACCTTGATTATGCTCTACAAAGGTAGCCACGCCCATCGCTAAAAGGGGCAGGAGATAAAGGAGGAATAGGATTTTCTTCATCGTAGATGTCTCGGTAATTGAAGAATAGCAGCACCGACTTCTTCAGACAAAGCGAAAGGGGCTTGACGAGGGCGAAGGAAATTACTGCACGGCTGAGGTGGAGGACGTAAAAAATTGTAATGTTATGGAAAACTACTCGACGCTACCTGCTACCATCAAGATTGGCAAGGCCTTACTCTTATAAAAAGACCGGCAGACAGGCGTGGTGATAAGGAAGAAAACAGCTCGTATGGAGGAGGTCACCTTAAGCGTCGCATAAAGAAACGCCTTCGGTATCTTCCTACCATACTCGCTGTATGTTGTGCCGGCCGAAAGGATTGAAAAAACCGCTTCAGCAGGGATAAATTAATTAGATGGCATCAATAAACGCCACTACAGCATCGCGATCGCTCTTCTTGAGCTTATAGAATTTGTCTGCAGCCCATTTGGCCTCGCTCTTATCGGATACGCCGTGCCACATAATGGCTTCAATGACAGTGCGAGCACGGCAATCATGTAGACGATCGTGCGCGCCGGTCTCTTGATAACTCAAGCCACGGCCCCAAAGCGGCGTCGTTCTGCACCAGTCGGCGCGAATATTATTGTCCATATACAGGCGATGCTGAATCATATCCGTATAAGGCCAGATCGTTTGATGGGCATAACGGGGCAATGCACCTTGACCGCGCGTGATCGCATCGGTATAATAGTTGTCGGCACCGGTTTTCCAAGAAGGACGGTGGCAGGCGGTACATCCCATTTCGTAGAACAATACTTTGCCGCGCTTCACTTGAGGATCATAGAGATTACGCGCACCCGGCACGGAGAGACCACGATGCCATACCATAAAATCGTAATAGTCTTTGTCGGTCATTTCCTCACCATAAGGCTCTACAAAGTATTTCTCGTAAGTAGCTTTGTCGGAAGGCTTGTTCAGACCCAACAAGAGATTGACCAAATAACTGATGCTGTCGCGCGAGCCATCTGCATAATATGGATGCAACAAAGAAGCGGCATCGCTACCATTCTGCTGGATATAATTGATAACGTCTTGGTTCTCTGACATTGCCTTGGCCCACGCCTTGGTGGTATAGAGATAGTGACGATCACTGCGGGTTACGTTGGTAATATTCCACATAGCATTGGCACCAGGACCATCTTGCAAACTAGCACGCGTAAGGGCATACGTAAAGCGCTTGATGCGCTTCGTTCCATCGGCCAACTTGTACCAGGCCGTAGCGGCCCAATCGTTGGCAGCAGCATCCCACATCGCAGGATTGAGCTGGGCGTGCTGTGCCTCTTTCGCATATTGCGCTTTCAGCGAATCATCATCGATGGCGTCAAGCAGCGCCGTTCCATAGATACCAATGGTCGACTCTAAACGAACGGCATAATCTTTTGGTTTCGGGTTCGTGTTAAACGCCGTCACCGGAATCTTCACGTCGGGATAGATCAAGTCGTAAGTTTCGCCATCGGGAAATTTATTGCCGTGACTATCTTGCTTGTGCTTCCACGTGATGGAGATCTGCGCTTCGTCTACGGGCGGCAGGAAGGGCTTCATCGCCTTCGTCTGCGGCATACCGGTTACCTCAGTGATATATTGATTCTTCTTATAGGCCTGCCCGTTGCCGTCTACCCCATCTTTGTCGTGATAGATGACGAGCAAATAGCCATTGCCCATAGTGTTGGCCAAGTAGGTTTCTTGGCGGCGACCGTGGCCATAACCAGGGTGGCAGAAGAGACAACCGCTACGAACCCACGCCGGGCCTAAGCCTTTGCGCGGAGGAGTGTTGAGCGTGAAATCTTTTTCAAAGAAGGTCTCGCCATGCTTAAACGTCTGGTAAAGGCCATTCTGCTCTACAAAGGGAGAGGGATTGGAATAGCAGCCTTCTTCGTGACTTGTTGTACCTAGTTCGCCACCCGGTTTCCATTCTGCGGCAGAAAATACTTCGTTAGCCTCACCTTCTTCTCCTTGAGGCTTCACGATAGGATCATCCGAACAAGCGACAAAAGACATAGCAACGGCGCTTGCAAGGATGGCTCTGTACATTAAATTGTGATTGTTCATTGTTCTTTTCTTTTAAATGACGCTTAACGCCCGCCGGGCGAAGAGGGATACGCGCTTTCGCTCAAGCCGTCAACACATTATATAATATATGAGCGCCGATGGCTTTAACGTCTAACGCGCTTTTGAAGGCGCAAACCGCTGTTGCCGAATTCAGCCGCAACAGCAGGTTTGCGCTCAATCAGGTTGCCTGTCTTTTACTTCGTATTCTTTTGAATAACGTCGTTTGCTTCGCTCAAGGCGTCGCTCAACTCTTGACAAGCGTCAATTGCTGCTTTACACTTCGGACTTTGATAGTTCTTTACAAACGGCGCAGGTATGTCCTTAATCGCCGCCAGCGCTGTTTGAATAGCTTTCTCCACACGCTCGCCTGCGGCCTTGTCATATTTTTGGAAATAGGCGTGGAAGGAAACAGCTTGGTTGCGCTTGCTCGGCACCCCGCCATACCATACGTTCTCAACGCTGCGGATGTTGTTTTGGAAGTCGTTCAACGAATTCCAGCTATACGGAGATTCAATGTAGCTAACGTCCTTACCGGAGAAGGGGTTATTGATTTTCGTATTACCAACTTCATCGGCAATACCACCCGCACTATTATCACCGCTCAGCACAGCACTGGTTGCCAACTTCACGCTTTGATAAACGCTACCTGAACCGCCGGCGTTGATCATACTATAGCCATATGATTTACCCAAGTCAGTAACGTAAGCCTTTCCTAATTCGTCTAAGACATCGAAGTGAGCTTTCGGTGCATTTTCGTTCCAAGCACACTCCAATTGGTATACGCTATTGCGCAAATCTTCCGCTACGGCTTTCGCAAACATCAATTCGCGCTCGCCTTTTATGTTAGTAAAATCAAGTCCATCGCGGTTCCAAGAATCATACGTATTCAATTCCGTTGCACTACGGTTTTTACCATCGCGGAAGAGAATAAACTCGATGCCGTGAAAGCCGATCAAACTCTGGTCATAGTTTGAAGCAGTAGCAATAGCTTGTCCACTAGACAGAAGGTTGTGCAAGGCCGTCAAGTCGAGGGGCCAAGAATCGATGTGCGGGTCGATGCTAAAGTGAGATGCTGCGCCCAGCAAGAAAGCCTCACTCCTTTCATAATTTGCACGAGCGTGCAAGAAAATCTCACAAGCCTTGTCTACTTGGCCCTGCGTAATGCTACCGGGCTGCATCGCAGAAAGCACATCAAGCAGTTGGGTACAACTATCAGCCAAGCTGGCATAAGTTGGGTTAATCGTGTTTTCAACATCGCCTTTCAACACCTTTTGCAGAAAGGCATCGCCCTCGCTCATTTTAGGTGCTTCCGATCCATTTTCGCTACAACTTGCGAAAGTAAGGCAGGCTGCTCCGAAAAGAAGCGCCACGCTTGCTTTGAATAGATTCTTCATTATTGATAATGATTTTTAATGTAAATGATATTGTTATCTTGTTAGGATGGTCAGTCTCTCATCTTTCCTTTGGTTTAAAGGAAGACTCCCTCATAAGCCACGCCAAGCGAGACAGACGGTTCATTATTATATTGGCGCTTCAGGAAGCGATGCGAATATTCTGCCTTGATCACGATTTGAGGAATGGGATAGTAATTCAAGCCCACAGCCAAGCGGTTTTTCGCCGTATAAGGAAATTGTGGTTGCGTCGCAGTCGGTATATAAGAATTGTAGTATTCATAACGCGCAAACGCATAGAGCTTTTGGTCGTCAGCGCGTAGCTTTTCTATTTGCGAGAAGAGGTTATAGCCCGCCTCCAAGCCACAAGCGATCGCCGCTTTGCCTACATAGTCGCGATTAAAGGGCGACGTTTTCGTCTGGCGCCCCGGCAGCAAGCGCACTTCCTCAGCATCACCAAGATGGCCATAGTCAAAATGGCCCCGCGCAATCCAGTTATGGGCATTATACGTAAAGTCGAGTGACCCCAGACATAAAGCGCCTTTAAGCTTCGATGCCTTACCATTTGCGTCGCGCCCCAGCGTATTGTCGATAGAGTGGCCGTAATAGGCGCTGAGCCCAACGCGCAAACCGGGGATACTATAATTATCCACGCGCAGTGCAATCGCATATTTGTTAGCCACGGCAAATTCCATCGCCGAGCCGGCTCCTTTTTGAATCCATTTATCTCTACTAAAGCTCATCGCGTCAAGACCCGGCAAAAGCTGCAATTCATAGCGCCAAGATCCTAGCAAGCCCCACAAGCTCACGCCCGTCTGGTGCCAAGTACAAGGCAGGATCGTAGCCTCGCCCTCCGGCCGGTAAACGGTAAAGTAATGGAGCGGTTCGTGATAGGCATTGGTCAAACCAAAGGGCACCACGATATGCCCCATACGCAGATTGAGCCAACGTCCAAAGCGCTTTTGGATCCAAAACTGCTCAAGCTCTACTTCGCCACCTTTTTCCACTTCTTGCTCCCATTCGCCTGACTCTTCATATTCTTTTTCAAAAGAAACACCTGTACCGGTATGCTCAAACTCAATCTCAGAACCCATCGTCCAGCCTTTTCCGAAGTCGTAGTTGAGATAGACTACAGCGTGAGGAATGTCAAAGCGTCCATGACTTGGATCATTCTTATATTTCCCCGCGTTAGAATAGCGATACACATTGTCGCTAAAAAACTCACGCGTATAAGCGGCTTCACCATAACCACCTACGCTGAAGCGATTACCTCGCGCATGTTCTGCAACACTATCTGATGCAGCCACTTGTGCCGCCGCAGGCGTCGCGCAGGCCACAGCAGCAAAAAAAACGTTGCGTAAAATTTTTATCATATCTATATAGATTATAACACGATCTGATAATAGGTTGCAAAGATACACGCACGTTTCCAGCCCATCAATACCTAAAAGTAGGTAAATTCTAACTTTATATTCAAATACGAATGCAAACCAATTGCTTGTATCATTTTTTTTGGCGAATTTTGCTGTTCAAACTTAGGGACGTACATGAAGAGCCAGAAGATCTACGAACCGGACGACAAAATGTTTTCTCTGATTAGAGACAACTATAACATCCTGCAAAGTCTTGGGAGCTTTGGAATCAAAATCGGTTTCGGCGACCGCACGGTCTACGAAGTCTGCCAAAGACAAGGAGTAGATACGTACACCTTCCTTGCAGTGGTCAATTTGGTGATCAATGATCACCTTGGCGTCAAAATTGATGAGCATATTTCGATGCCCACCTTGCTACATTATCTCAAAGCGAGCCACCAATATTATCTAGGCTTCCAATTGCCCGCCATTCGGCGCGAACTGGAAGCGGCATTGGAGGCGGAAGATAATTTGGCCAAGTTGATTCTCAAACTCTACGACAATTACTCGGACGAGATTCATCGGCATATGAAGTATGAGGAGAAGGAATTGTTTCCGTATGTAACGGCTTTGCTCGAAGGCGACTTATCAAAGAACTTCGACATCGACACTTTCTCGCAACATCATAGTCAAGTAGACCGCAAACTTCGCGAATTAAAGGACATTATCATCAAATATCTACCCACCGATGATATGCACAACAATCGCTTGATGGCTACGCTCTACGACATCTACAACAACGAGGAATGGTTGCTCCAACACTCCAAGGTCGAGGATATGATCTTTATCCCGGCCATCAGGTTTTTAGAGAAGTCAAAGCGTAAAAACGTTCTCACAGAGAAGATTTCTGCGCTCGTAAGCAATAAGGAGGAGGAACTCAGTGCGCGCGAACGCGACGTCATCATCAGCATCGTGCAGGGGATGTCCAATAAGGAAATTGCCGAACACTTGTGCATCTCGACCAATACCGTCATTACGCACCGGCGCAACATCGCCCGAAAATTGCAGATCCATACGCCGGCCGGCTTGACCATTTATGCCATCGTCAACGGCTTGGTCGACATCTCCTCGATTCAGGCTTAAGATCCTTCACACAATATATATACATTGCCCTGACGCGCCACGCGCCCTTCAGCGACCAGTTCGCTCAAGACGCGTGAGAGCGACGGCCGCTGCACACCCATCCGCAGGGCAGCGGCTTGCACATTATCAAGCCGCCCGCTCGTTTGCAAATATTTAAGCACGCGCGAGCGTAAACTTTGCAGGGCAAATTCATCCACCTTTTTGGCTAAAAACAAACTGCGATCGGAAATGATGCGCAGAAAGTTGCGCAGTACCTCCGGCGAGCGCTGCATAAAGGTCAAAAAGGCATCGCGATTGACCACCAAAATCTCGCAATGGGTTTTCGCCATCACCGTTACGGGAAACGTATTCACCGAAGCATATATAAAAGCAGGCGCCAAAATATCCGTAGCGCGCAGTTCGTCCATCTTCAGTTCTTTTCCTTCAGGGTTCACCATAAAGGCTTCAGCCACGCCCGACGCAATCATACTAACCGAGCGGCACGCCTCACCGCGGCGAGCTATGATATCGCCGGGCGCATAATGGCGCATCTTATTGGGCGCAACGGACAAAAAATCGCGGAGCACTTCAGCGGAAGTGCCAAGGAAAAGGGGACTTTCCAAAATATCTGAAACGTCTGTCATACCTATTGTTGTCTTATTTCTCTACTTTCATCTCTCTTCGTAGCCGCCGTTTAGACGGCCGCGAAGGACCATCGACAAAGTTACGGATTACGGCCGATTCGTCACAATCTTCGATGAAAATAATCGCGCCTTCCGCCTTTGTTGAGCATCCCCCTTTTTAGGTAATTTTTACTTGTGCCGCAAAGAAAAATATTGACCGCTTGCGTCCATTGAGGTAAAAATCGGCGCAAGCGGGCTCGCATTAATAAATGCTTAATTGCTGTTTATTTTATCATAACATCCGTCCCCATAACGAACGCTTCCGGGGCGGTAACGCGGCATTCCATCGTATACCCCTTCGAAGGGCCTAAGGCGGAGACTTTATAGCCAATCTTCCCCTTCTTCATCTTGATCCTTTCTACCATACACCAGTTGTAAATGACCAACTTGCGGATATTCCCATCCTTCTCAAATTCCACCTCCCCTAAGTCTTTTGAGTAGACACCTGCCGTCTGCGTCACTTGGGTTAGGAGCTTTTCGCCTTTGTAAATAGCCACGTCTTTCATATCAAACGTTTTATATCCGCGGGCGTAAAACGTATCCGGCTGCATCCCTTCTTGGATCATGATCGTATCGCCATATTTATTGGTCAAAATATATTTATCGCCAACTAATTCAAAGCGATTACATGCGCCCAAACACGCGATAATAAGTAAGGAGAGTAGACTTGCGGATGCGAACAATAATTTTCTCATAGGTTTTAGTTTTGAAATGGTTCAAGTTTTATCAATTGCAAAGTTAGAAAAAAGAAGAAATAGAAAAACTTTTTCACAAAATAATTTTGCAACGCCCCTATTTTTCGGGCTACCGCTTTCTTTTTTCCACCCTCAGCGCCCTATTTCGAACATCAGCAAGATAGATCTTTTAGTTTTTCATCGTGATAAAAAAGGTGTACGCTCACGATGAAAAGACCTTCATCTCACGATAGAAAAGGTCTACGCTCACGAGCGTAAACTTGTCAAGCCAAGTATTGCAATCTAAAAAGCTGTGGGGAGGCGTAATTACTCCAATTTTTCGCACTAAAATTTCCCATCATCGGGCAGCGCAAAAGCCACGCGGGCGTTTTGCTTACAACGAGGACTGCGGAGAAACAAAGCGCTCGAGATAGTCGAATAAGATAAAGAGAAGAAAACCCGTGAGAGCCAGCATCACAATTGCACCATACATCGCCGTATAGTCCATTCGCATCCACAGATCTACGATTAAGTAACCCACGCCTGCGTCAGTGCCGTAAGTTTCCGTGACAAACAAGACGGAAATGGCAGTGCCCAGCGCTACGCGCACAGAGGAAAAGAGCGTGGGGGCAATGGCTGGTAGGAGTACGTGGCGCAAAAGTTGGCGCCGATTACCGCGAAGGGAAACGATAACGGCCACGTAGCGCTGCGGAACGGCAGCAAGGGCGTCGCGGATATTGACCATCAATTGGAAAACAAGGACCAAAACGAGCATCGTCACCTTGGAGGCGTTGCCCAGTCCGCACAGGACCATGATAATAGGCAACAAAATAAGTTTGGGTATGGGGTAGACAAAATATAAAAGGCCATCGAGCACGTAGCGGAGCGACTTGAAAAAATACATGCCCACTGCGCCGGCCAGCGCTAACAATACGGAGAGGACCAAACCCATAGCTAAGCGCAGCAAACTCTCGGCTAAATGATGAAAAAGGGACGCCTCGCCGATGAGCGTGGGCAGCTGTTGATAAACGGCCCAAGGGGTGGGAAGCAGATCGCTCCGCAGGGCTTCGGCGCCGCAGATCCATAGGAGGTGCAGCGTAAGAAAGCCGACGAGAAAGCGCCGCAATTGATGGCCGGTGCGACGCGTGCGGCCGCGCAACAGACGGGGGCTAAACATCTTCTAAGGTGTATTGAAAATCGGGCAACAACGTGAGCCGCTTATGGGCCGCCAATCGCCGCGGCAGCGCGTGGTGCGTCACCATCACGGTCGTCACGGGATATTGTTCGCGCAAAGCGAGCAGGAGTTCGAAGGCTTCGGCCGCTTTATCAGCATCGAGCGCAGAAAATGGCTCATCGAGCAAAAGGAGTTGGGCTTCCTGACAAAAAGCACGGGCCAAGGCGGCGCGCTGGCGCTGTCCGCCGCTTAGCGTTTGCGGGTAGCGAGTGCAAAGATCAGTCAGTTGGAGCGTCTCTATAATATGTCGTTGCGCCGCTTCCGAGCGCATGCGTCCGCCAAGCAGCCCGGGCAGCGCAATGTTAGCGCCAACGGTCTTCCAAGGCAGGAGTCCGTATCCCTGCTGCACGTAAGCGGTAGCGAGATGCTTATCATTGGCAGCGTATCCACCGATGGTGATGCTTCCCGCTGCGGCGGGCAGCAGGCCGGCCAAGGCATTGAGCAGCGTAGACTTTCCGATGCCGGACGCACCATTGATCTGTAGAAACTCGCCTTGTGCCAGCGTGAAAGAAAGATGGGCTATGATCGGCGCATCTTCAGCCGGCCGACCGCCGGACGGCGGCCGATTGATTCGCAAATCGGAGACGGTGAGAAAGGAAGCGGGCGAAGACATGGTTTAGGGCAAGGCCGGCATCGGCACGATGAGCTGTTGGGGCGTCAAATCCTTCTTCAAAGCCTTCTTTTGCTTGAGCCAAGCGATGGCAGCTTGCAGTTCCTCAGTCTTAGGCGGCGTTGCCGGCGTATAATCGGGGACGGGGATGTGCGCAGCCAACTTCTCGGGCGCACCGGCATAGTCTTTGATCCAACGCGCCAAGGTCTTTGTATCTGCATCGCGCAACTTTTGCACGGCCAGATTATAGCCTTGTAAAAGCAGCGCCAAGGCTTTATTGTAGCCCTCTTGCGCCAGTTCGCGCTTCACCAAGAGTCCTGTCGCCTCCCATTGATGGGCGGAAGAAACATCGCGTCGGCCGCAGCGCCCGGAGGCTTCGGCCATCGTCGCGAAAGGCTCCGGAAGAACGGCGGCGCCAAGTTTGCCTTGCAGCAAAAGTTCTAAGCGCAGCGGAATCTTTTGCACCTCGACG
>JABZGO010000280.1 GCA_015259305.1 Alloprevotella tannerae
GTTTGAAAGACAAAGCGAAAGTATGCGCGCTGATTTCTGCGAGTTCTATCATCGAGGTGTCGATGAGGGGCTTTTTATCGGCCAACTGAACCCGCATTTGCTCTATCTGTCTTTTGTCTCGATGATGGGGGTTATCCGTGATTATTCGACCACGGATCCGCTGCAGCCCTTCGATCTCCTTCTTAACACTTACCTCGTACACGCGAGAGGCTTCTCCACGGAAAAGGGGCGCAAACTGATAGATGAGTTTGTCGACAGCTATCGGCGGGAGCATACAATTTAAGCTACGACTGCTTCCTAACCATAAAGCGGCAAACGAATCATTGTTTGCAGCTATTTATATAAGGTGTAGTTGCACACCCTTTAACAATAAAAGGAGCACATTGCACTTTTCCTTTCCCCTCTAAACATCCGGCGCGCCACGCTACCAAAGCGTACACGCCGGCCTTTGCACATTATGCGCACTGTGCAATCTTCCGGCACTTAATTGCCGAAAACCATTTCGACATTCCCAACTATCATCAACTATATCCGTACCAACAATTTTCCTCGACCGACGGCATTAAAAACAAGTCGGTCGAGGAAAATCGGGAGTCGATTTTTTATTTTTAAAGGTGGATGCTTTTCAGCGCCGGCAAGAGTTCGGCGAGATCATCGATCAACTCTTGCTCCGTCTTGCCATCAAGACGGGCCACGAAAATCGTATCATATCCGGCGATTGTGCCTGCTACGGAAGGCATATGGCTGATATCTATATCAGCAGCTAAGCCGCGCGCATAACCGGGGCGCGTATGAAGCACGAGCAGATTGCCCGATTTTTTCACTTCTGCCAAACCTGAGTTGCGCAGATATTCGGGCAGCACCTCAGGCGCTACAGTGCGTTGATACGTGTCGCGTTGGGGCAAGATATACTGAAAACCTTCGCGCGTTCTGATCTTAGCTGCACCCAGACTGCGCAAGTCGTGCGACAAGGTGGGTTGAGAAACGCTAAAGCCGGCATCGGCCAATTCGCGCAAAAGGTCGGCCTGTGTAGCCGAAGTACGGTTAGATAAAATTACGCGTAGCGCGTCTAATCTTGGAGCTTTCATCTTTATATATGAATTAACAAAAGACAAATTTATTTATTGCGTTACAAAGATACTGATTTTTGAATAACAGCACCTCTTATTTCGATAAAAATTTGCAGAGATGGCTATATTTTTTTGAGTTTAGGAGATTTCCTTTACATATCGAGTTAAACTCTACTAAATAATGCGTAGATATTTCGCATTTATCTCAATACTTTGAGGCGTTAAATATTGCCCATACTCGACTACATCTGACTACATGCGCAAATAAAGTGCGTTATAAACATCACATAACACAAAAATTTCACTCATACGAAGCCTCGCTGCTCGCAAGTGAAAAAGCCGGGGTCGCGGAGCGTATATGAGGAGTCAACGATCGACTAATTATGACGTTTTGAAGAGCAATTTCATAGGCTAAAAATCTTGATCGTAAGCGAGCAAAGCCCGACTGCGAGTTTTTTCATCGTGAGCACAAACCTTTTTTGTCGTGAGGTGAAGCCTTTGTTATCGTGAGCGCAAACCTTTTTTATCGTGATAAAAAACGTGCAGGATTGGGCGAAAGCAGTAGGCAAGGCAGGTCTGCTGCATTTGTATCCAACTATGAGGAGCATCATACAGGACAGACGAAAGTATAAACCCAAGAAGACCGATAGGCGATAAGGCTTGCTCGGGCGACGGCCGCATCTGCTGATACACGAGCAGCGCGGAAGCATCGGCAAGCCGACTTACGGGCATAAAAAAACTCTCGATTTCAGATTGAAATCAAGAGTTGAAAAACTTGCTTGAGAAATTTGTGTGGTGCCACCAGGAATCGAACCGGGGACACAAGGATTTTCAGTCCTTTGCTCTACCAACTGAGCTATGGCACCTTGCATTTCCGTTTTGCGAGTGCAAAGGTAGAAACACTTTTTGAATACACCAAGCGTTTGCCTAAGAATTTTCGAAGCATCTGTAAAATTCCTTTTTTTTGCGATGTTGGAAGTCGGACGTAATAAAAGAATTGCTATCTTTGCGTATCAAGCAATCATTAGAGAAATAAACCATATACCAATGAATATTGTAGATAGATTTTTGGCCTATACGCAATTTGACACACAATCGGCCGAAGATGCAGGCAAAACGCCAAGTACTGACAAGCAAATGACCTTCGCTCGTTATCTGCGCGAAGAGTTGATCGAAATCGGATTA
>JABZGO010000281.1 GCA_015259305.1 Alloprevotella tannerae
TATTTAGGGTTCCATTATTAACTTTCAGACCAAATTTGACGGGCGAATTGAGGATTGACCAGAAGCTTTCATGATTTAAATGGGCACAGGCGATTATCTTCTCAATCGTCGAAGCACCAATTCCGCGTGTGGGATAATTGATGATTCGGCGAATGGCCTCCTCGTCTTCAGGGTTTACGACAACGCGGAAATAAGCCAAAACATCCTTAATTTCTTTGCGTTGATAGAAGCTCATTCCTCCAAAAATGCGATATGGGATGGTCTGCCGCAGCATCTCTTCCTCAAAGATTCTACTCTGTGAATTGGTGCGATACAAAATGGCAAAATCGCTGTAATTGAAGTGTTCTTTCTGCTGCAATTGTTTGATATATCGGCAAACGACAGCAGCCTCCTCCTTATCACTATAGACCGGACGTAGTACCAGCTTTTCGCCCTTGGCATTTCGGCTGTAAACGTCTTTGTGTATTTGTCGCTTGTTGTGGAGAATCAAACTATTGGCCGCTTGTACAATATTCTGCGTCGAACGATAGTTTTGTTCGAGTTTGAAGAGCTTTGTCTCGGGGTAGATCTTCTGAAAATCAAGAATGTTATCAATATTTGCGCCCCGAAAACCATAAATACTCTGTGCGTCATCTCCTACCGCACACACATGATGATGCTCTTGCGTCAGCTGCAAAACAATACATTGCTGCACGTAGTTTGTATCTTGATACTCATCAACCAACACATACTTAAATCGCTCCGCATACTTGATTCGAATATCATCATGCTCCTTAAAGAGGCGCCATGTGAGAACCAATAAATCGTCGAAGTCCATTGCGTTGGCTGTCTGCAAACGCTGTTGGTATGTCTGGTAGATTTGATAAATTTGCCCTTGGTGGCTTTGTTCGTCTCGTTTCAAAGCAGCCTGGTCCACTGCATAGGCATTCGGCAGGATAAGATGATTCTTTGCCATGCTAATCTTTGCATGTACGCTGGCCGGCTTATAAACCTTATCATCAAGCTGCATTTCTTTGATGATACTTTTCAACAACGACCGGCTGTCTGACTCATCATAGATAGTAAATTGCTTCGAATAGCCCAATTTCTCAGCTTCAACACGAAGAATTCTTGAGAAAATGCTGTGGAATGTTCCCATATAGAGGTAGCGCGTGCGATCTTGGCCTACGACTTTCGCGATACGGCTGCGCATCTCATTGGCAGCCTTATTTGTGAACGTAAGCGCAAGAATACTCCAAGGCTCATACTGCTTTTCGTCTATCAGATAGGCAATCTTATACGTAAGTACACGCGTTTTGCCCGAACCTGCACCGGCAATCACCAGCTGAGGTCCGTCGCAATATTCCACAGCAGCACGCTGTCCATCATTTAACTCTAAATTCATAATAATCAATGGGCATATACTCCGCCTGAAGCGGTGTGTGGATCATAATCTTCTCCGGGCTTCGGAAAACTCGGAATGAAACGCATATTGGCTAAAATTTGTCTCCGACGTCGCATGACATAAGGTCCTGGATGCTTACTACTTAGCTCACGAGGATTAGGCAACGTGGCTGCAATTGTAGCGCAATCAGAACGTGAAAGATCGATAGCTTGTTTCCCGAAATTATATTCAGCAACGGCATCAGCGCCGTAGATTCCATTTCCCATTTCAATGGAATTTAAATACACTTCCATTATTCTCTGCTTACTCCAAAGCAGTTCTATCAATGCCGTGAAATAAACTTCAAAACCTTTTCTCGTCCAAGATCTCCCGGGCCAAAGAAATACATTCTTCGCCGTTTGCTGGCTTATGGTACTTGCTCCGAGCTTACGTTTTCCGCCTTTTAAATTCCGTTTGGCTGCCTTTTCTATTGCATCATAATCAAAACCATGATGCAAAAGGAAACGTTGATCTTCACTCGCCATCACCGCCACGGGCAAATGAGGAGATATCTCATCTAAAGGTATCCAATGATGATGTAGTGTTACACTCTCACCAGCGCCTAACTGTTGAAAACAACGAATGAACATCAGCGGTGTAAAATATACAGGGACAAACCGAAGGAGTACAACCGCAAAGACGGATGAAGCAAAGAAGAGCACAAAAGCCCATCTGATAACTTTCCAAACTATGGTTTTCATTAATGCAAAAGGGGGCACACTGCCTACACAGTGCACTCCCATAATTTAATTTGTTTATTTTTAATTACTCTGAAAGAGTACCTGACTTTGCTGCGTTAACCATTGCGGGAGAAGCATATAGATATACTTC
>JABZGO010000282.1 GCA_015259305.1 Alloprevotella tannerae
CTTTCGAGATGATGTATTCATCAAAGAGAGGGGGAGGCGATACGTATGACCATCATTGTTATTGTAGTTAAGCACTAAAAGTGCGGGATAGATACGTCTTTTAGATTTATTAAAAGAGGTATCTATCATTTTGTGATGGTCATTTAGATGATTTTCTACGATTGGAATGGAATGAAAAATATAAAGCATCTTTTAAAGAATGCCGGCAAACGAAACGTGATTATTTTTGTACTAGTACAAATTGTAAGTTCATGTGTCGTTGCCGGCGTGGCTCTTTTACTGAGCTCACTTCTCAATACGGTTTCTGAAGTCATTATTTCAGGAGATATTGCTCGGTTACTTACATTTATAGGCTTGTGCTGTATATATGCTATAGCAACCGGTATCCTTCTTATACTACAGGGATATGTGCGCGCCCGCCTGGTTCGCGACACCGTAATTAAGATGAGAAATTCTGCCGTGAAGGCTTATTTGCGGAGAAAAGATGCTGTAAATATGAATGAAAACAGTGCTGAGTTTTTTTCTCTTTTAAGTCAGAATATGGATACTATTGAAAAAGATTGGCTTGGCGGACTGCTTGATGCATTTGCTTCGTGCTGCGAAATTACTATTGCAAGCCTCTTACTTTTGTATATAAATCCAATAGTGGCAGTTATTTCGATACTTGTTATGGCAATTCCAACAATCATTCCCGGAGTATTTACAAAACAACTTACTCATTGCCAAGAAGAGATCGTAAAAAATACGGTGTCGTATAACGGACAGATTCGTGATATATCGCTTGGATTTGATGTCATTAGGTCATTTCATAAAGAAAACAACTTTACAAATCGTCACTTACTGGTTGCGCAGCAGTTGGAAGGTAAGAAGGCACATTTATCTGAAGTTACATCTCTTATATCTGGGTTTGTTACAGCAATCTCAGTTTCATCTCAATTCATTATTATGGGTATAACGGGTATTTTCGCAGTGCAAGGATTTGTTTCTCTTGGTAGCGTTGTGGCTGTGACCCAGCTGTCCGGTCAGGTAATTGCGCCCGCTTCAACATTTGCTTCATTGCTTGGAAAAGTTAAAGCGGCCTATCCGGTTTTGAAGGCAGTTATATGCGACGATGAAGAAACTTCGTTTGACAATAAGGAACGGCACTATGATGTAGAGCATGAAATTGAGTTAAAAAATGTTACCTATAAGTATCCTGATTCAATTTCCGGAGTGTCTAAAATATCTGCGTGCTTTAAGGCTGGGAGGAAGTATGCGATTATCGGAAAAAGCGGTAGTGGAAAGAGCACGCTTTTAAAACTGATTTCAGGCCAGATAAAACCTCAGAGTGGAGATATTCTGATTGACAGTTCAAGAGACATTTCATGTGATCCGGCAATGATTCACCAAAATGTGTATTTGTTTGACGATACGCTAAAAAATAACATTACGCTGGGAAGTTCGTATTCGAGTGAGCAAATCGGTGAAGTTATTAAAAAGTCTGGTCTCTCAGAGGTAGTTGCGGCTCTTCCAAAAGGACTTGACACTCCAGTGGAAGAGAACGGAAAGCGCTTCTCCGGAGGTGAAAGACAGAGGATTGCTATTGCGCGAGCCTTGCTGTATGGAAAGAAGTTACTGCTTGTTGATGAAGCTACGTCTGCATTGGACACACGCATGGCTACTGAGGTCGAGAATAACCTGCTTGGTCTAAGCGGAGTTACCATGATTGAGGTAACTCATCATCTCAATGTTGCACAACAATCAAAGTACGATGCCGTATTTGAAATGACTCCAAGCGGGCTTGTAGAGATAAAACAATAGTAGGAGCTCAATACGTTGAGGAGTACAACGTGGCAACAGGCCGTGGAGCTGCAGTTGCCGAGCTTCTGGCCGAGCAGCTGCCCACGCCCATGCGCTTTGCTGGCATCCGTACCTTTGGTACCTCCGCTCCTGGCGACGTACTGCTTTCGCACTTTGGCTTGAACGCTGAGGGTATTGCCGCTCGCGTCAGGGAGTTTCTGCTCTCGTAGCCACGTGCGAGAGATACAACGGCAACGCCGCAGGTCAGTGGCGCGTGTGGGCGTAACGACGGCAACGCCGCAGGTCAGCGCCGTGTGCGGGCGCAGGTTGCGAGTGATTTCTACCCGGTATCCATTTCGTGTGGATGCCGGGTTTCTTGTGCGGAAACGCTGCTAGTGGACGGGGTTCTCGCTAGGTGGGCGGTGCGAGCTGCTGCGCGCCTGCTACGCGCCTGATTTTC
>JABZGO010000283.1 GCA_015259305.1 Alloprevotella tannerae
GGGTAGAAGGGCGCTCAGAGTTGGCGAATCGCGTCGCGACATGCCTCCATCAGCCATTTCGGTGTAGACGTTGCGCCGCAGATTCCTACACTTTCTGCTCCCTGAAACCAATCTGCTTGGATCGCAGCGGGCGTGTCGACCATGTATGTGCGGGGATTAACTTGCCGAGAAGCCTCGTAGAGCATTCGCCCGTTGGAGCTTTTCTGCCCGCTTACGAAGATGATCACGTCGTGGCGCGCTGCAAAAGTGCGAATGTTGGGTAGGCGATTGGCTACTTGGCGACAAATCGTGTCGACAAATTGAAATTGAGCCGGCGCTTCGATGTGTTGCCGAATGTAATCAATCACTTCGTGGAAGCCATCCAGTGACATGGTCGTTTGCGAAAAGAGGTGAATGTCGCGCTTAAAGTCCAACTGCTTAGCCTCTTCAAGGCTTGTGATGACGATGGCGCGCCCGGCCGTTTGCCCGACCAGACCTATAACCTCAGCGTGGCCACGTTTGCCATAAATAACCAGTTGCGCATCGGGCGATTCCTTGTCGATCGCCTTCACGCGTTTTTGCAACTGTAAGACAACGGGGCACGTCGCGTCGACCAGCTTAACGCCGTTGGCTGCCGCCAGTTTGTATGTCTCCGGCGGCTCGCCGTGGGCTCTCAAGAGTACTTTTGCATCGCGCAATTGTGCGAACGAGGCGTGGTCGATCGTCTTCATCCCAAGCGTTTGCAAGCGCTCCACCTCTCTTTCGTTGTGGACGATGTCGCCCAAACAAAAGAGCGCCGGATCGTTTTCCAATTCGCTTTCAGCCTTCTTGATGGCCGTGGTCACGCCGTGGCAGAAGCCCGATCGAATATCTATTTCTATTTTCATAAAAGTAGTCTGTCTTAGCGCGTAGCCTGCTCAAACCGCTCCATCAACCAAGCATCTTGCTCCGCAATGGAGAGCTGCCCGTTGTCAAGTTCGAACGCGTCGGGCGCTTTGCGAAGCGGGTCTACTTCGCGGTGCGTGTCGATGTAATCTCTTTCAGATACGTTTTTGAGAATCTCGTCATAATCGGCCGCTAAACCCTTGTTTCGCATTTCATCGTAACGCCGCTGTGCGCGCACTTCGGCCGATGCCGTGACGCAAATCTTTAGTTCGGCTTGTGGAAATACAGCTGTGCCGATGTCGCGTCCGTCCATTACGATTCCTTTTTCAGCACCCATCGCTTGCTGCAAAGCCACGAGCGCTTTGCGAACAAACGGTAGTGCGGCCACTTGGCTGACGCGCGAGGAAACTTCCATCGTGCGGATCTCCTCTTCAACATCTGCGCCGTTGAGAAGCGTGTGTGGCCGCTGCGTGGCCGGATCGAGGCGAAACGAGATGCTGACTTCCGGCAGTATAGCTTGCAGGCCTTCTGCATTTATCGACTTGTCGCTGAAAAGTCCTTGACGCAAGGCGAAGAGCGTCACAGCGCGATACATCGCACCCGTATCTACGTAGATGTAACCCACACGTCGGGCTAAGGATTTAGCCATTGTGCTCTTTCCACACGAGGAATAGCCGTCGATAGCCACTATAATCTTTTTCATAATTGAGAACTATATCATTTGATTTGAAAATGGACGGTCACGGAAACTTGAACGATGGTTACCTTTCCGCCGCTTCGGCCCGGTTTCCAATGGGGCATCTCGCGAACAGCTTTGAGCGCGATTTGCTCTAATGCGGGGTGGAGCTTGCGAGATATGAACGCCTCGCGCACCTGCCCTTCCTTATCAACCAGAAATGAGACCTCCAGATCGCCCTGTACACCATACTCCACGCAGGCCTTGGGGTAGTCGATATGAGCATCAAGATATTGCATCAGCGCTTTGATGCCGCCCGGAAATTCCGGCATTTGTTCGACTACTTGCGTGGGCGTTAGCGTTTTTCCTTCTTCCGGAAGGTCTTTGCGATCAGCGTTGTGGGCCGAATCGTCGCGAACTTCTGTGCTTGTGGCCTTATCGTCGTTTTCTGTATTGGGCGCATTCATCCCAAAATCCTTCTCCTCAATCGGCGCATCTACAATATCGGGTACGTTAAGCTTGCCCCCCGGCAGCGCACGCACCTTCGGGACGTGGCGGCCTGCGGCCAAAGCTTTAAATTCGTGGCCCTCTTTAGCCTGATCCGGATGCAACTTGGAAAATTCGTTGTTAAGC
>JABZGO010000284.1 GCA_015259305.1 Alloprevotella tannerae
CGACAACGACCAACGAAATGTCCAATTACAGCTTCTTTGACGGACGCTTGCTCAACTCAACCTATGGCAACCGCACTCACGCAAAAATCGGTACGTTCAACCTCAATGTAATGTGGAATGCAACAAAGACTACGCGCCTCAACGTCAACGCTGCCCTCAACTATGATGACTACAAATCATACGCAAGCGGCGAGCACAATCACGGGTACAGCGGCTCGGTCTTTGCTAATCTGACGCAGGATCTTTGGTGGAAACTAAAATTGGGTGTCGTGGGTGGCTACTTCCGCGGCAGATACACGCTACAAGGCTCGCAACCCTCATTTCATTTCAACAGCCTTTCGCTCACGCGCTCTTTCTTAAAGGACGACCGCTTAACGGTAACGTTGGTGGGAGCCAATCTTTTCTTCCCACAATTAAAAATGACGAACGAAACCATCGGAAAAGACTTCACCAACATTCAGCGTTTCACCGTGCACGAGAATATGGTGTTTGCCGTTGGCGCAACCTGGCGCATCGGCCATTTGAAAGCAGCCGTCAAGAAAGCAGATCACACGATCTCAAATCAAGACGTGATTAAACAAAAGAACAACCAGGGCACACAAGCCGTAGGTATGTAATATGACGAGGCCGGAGCAGTAATCTTTAGACCTGCTCCGGCTTTACTATATATTATATAATGTGTAGCCGATGTAGAATAGACTACACTTAATCTGCAAAAGATGAGTTTTTCATCCACCTCACTACTCCGTTAATCCTTACTCAACTACCACTACCCCATTGTTTATACTTCGCAGCATAAACAAAAATAACGACAAAACAGATTAAAGGGACGATAAAGGCAAAAGCCATCGACGTTTGCTCCGCTATGGCAGCCATCAGCGTTGGTGCAGCGGCACCACCCACTATTGTCATAATAAGATAAGACGAAGCGCGCTTTGTCGCCTGACGTAATCCGCGAATGGAGAGGGCAAAAATCGTCGGAAACATGATACTTTCGCAGAAGTAAACGCCCAATAAGGCCACCACGCCGATGTTCCCGCCAAAGAAGACGATTAGCATCGTGCCACCCATAGCCAACAAAGCATAAAACGCGAGCAAGCGTTCAGGACGTATGCGTCCCATTAGCCAACTCCCCGTCAAGCGGCCGACCATAAAGAGTCCCATACAACCAAACGACAACAAAAGTGTAGCGGTCTGATTCGAGAGTCCCACTTCGGAAGTCGTCGTAAAATTGATAAAGAAACTATTGATGCCCGTCTGGGCTGCAACGTAGAGGAAGAGCGCCACAAGTCCGAGCGTAAAATGGCGTTGTTGCCAAAGGCTACGACCTACCTGCTCATTGCTTGTTTCAGAGTCATCGCCACCCACTTCCGGCCACTTCACGCGTGCAAAAGCAAAAACAGCCAGCCAGACAATAATACCGATCACGGCATAAGGCAGAACGACGTCATCGTCTTGCGCACCGGAGCGAAAGAGAAAGATACCCACCAAAGGACCAAGAATCCAGCCCAAACCATTAAAAGATTGGGCGAAGTTGATACGACGTTCTGCTCCTTCAGGCGCACCCAGGACCGTAACGTATGGGTTTGCCGATGTCTCCAAGCAAGTTAGGCCGCAACCTAAGATAAACAAACAGCCGACAAAGAAGTAAAAGGAAAACAAATTGGCGGATGGAAGCAGACTACCGGGCACAAAGAGCAATGCACCGAGCCCAAACAAGCCTAAGCCGGTCAAAACGCCGGCCCGATAACCAAAGCGACTGATCAACTTACCCGCAGGCAGCGCCATCAAGAAGTAGCCGCCGTAGACGGCGTTCTGCACCAGCGCCGACTGCATCATAGAAATATTGAGTGATAGTTGGAAATGCTTATTCAATACGTCCAGCATACTATGAGCAAAACCCCACATAAAGAAAAGTGTGGTAATAAGCAGAAAAGGAAAGAGGTAGTTTTTACCCTCTTTTGTCATCGTGATAGACCATTTCATACAAAATAATTCTTTATTTGTTTTCTATTTTTCGCCGATCGACCGACTTGTGAGCATTGAGGACTTACGATTGAGGCCTTAATGCAAAGTACCAAACGACGGCAGTGCTACTTTTAAGTTCTTCGCGTGTGCAAAATTAAAGCAAATGCCCCATTTCCCCATTAGTTG
>JABZGO010000285.1 GCA_015259305.1 Alloprevotella tannerae
GGAGTATTAGAAACTAAATTAGCCAAACCTCTAAAGAAACGCCCAAAGGCAGAAATAGAGCAATATAAAAGTGAGTACGTCTTACTTTTTATAGGCTTTATATTCAACTGAGATTCTATTTTTGCCCAAGTTCTAAACTCTACTTCAGCTCCAAGTCCTTCATCTGTAATTATAGGAGATACTCCTCCAACTATCCGAATACAATTACCATCACTACGTCTTTTATAACGCTTACAAGTAGTATAACAAGTTGGAGCTGCACATTCTATACAATGCTCAGTCCAAAGTAAAGGAATTAAATCTGCCTTTTTATCATATTGGCGCCTGATAACCTTTTTGTATCCTTTAGCAATAGCCTTGGAGTATATAAATTCAAACATCTTTCTACTTCAGCCTTTGATAAATGTCCATAGAAGTAACAACATCTAAACGCTGTTCATCTCTTTCTCGCACTAAAAATTCGCATAAGTCTGTGAACTTCGTACGTTCATAGTCCCAATTATCTCTAAGTTTCCCATCCTCAACAATGCTATGGAACATAAGAATACACACTTTCCCGGTTGACTCAGCCTCATTAATAATAGCCTTCAATTCTGATACTTTAATTGAAGATAAGACCGGTATACTATACAAGATACCATTCTCCACATGAGACATTAATGTATCTTGATAAGCTAAACGATATAAAAACGGCCATTTCAATAATCGACTTGCCTTGCGCAAATAAGTTTTCAGAATAGGATAACTCAAATACCTTAATGACAATCTCACATATTCCAAGTGAGAAGCATTAAGTTCTTGCTTCATTTCTTGATATTCATCCAAATTCAAATCTGTACCCGGACTCGCGAATCCATTGCCATACTGAGTAAGCATCTCTACATTGAGATCTTTCAATAGTTCTTTTTGTCCTTTCAAAATATCTTCTTTCGTATTGAGATGGTAATACCCATGAGATGCAATCTCTACAAGGGGATCTTGAAACATTTCTTTTACCATATCAACATTCATCGGTTCTGTTGGGGCAAGTCGTTTTAACCTACCTTCTCCTCTTACAAAGCCTGTCGTTATATTTAAGGTCGCAGGTAAATTGTATTTTTTCAATAAAGGATAAAGTATGTTGTAATTATCTATGCGACCATCGTCAAAGCTTAAGCTGATCAATGCTTTATCTTTCATCATTTTTTATTATTTATCGTTATAGATGACTTAAAACCACCCTTGTATACTTCGTGTTTGATACAAATAAGACAAGAAATTCCTTGTTTTACTTTCCATCACTATATGTTCACTTCGTGCAAATATACTCTTTTTTTGTTTGTTCGTTCTATTTATATCAGGATTTTAGTCGAACGCCAGCACGATACATTCCCCTCTTCCCCTATCATTGATTAGAACAACGCTTCTCTACACACAGATCTTCCCACTATAAACTTGCAGAGATTGTTTAAAACTCACTCCGAATGAGAGGTTTGGAGCGTCTCGAGATAACAAGCTCGGCAGAGGGGTTCATATTCGTCTTTCTCTCCTAAGAGCACTTGTTTTTCACTTTTGACAATGCGGTGAGAGACATAGGCAAGGTTTCCGCAGCGCAAGCAGATGGCGCGCACTTTGGTCACTTCATCAGCGATAGCCAAGAGTGCGGGCATCGGGCCGAAAGGAAGACCACGAAAGTCCATATCCAAACCTGCAACGATCACGCGTTTGCCTTTATTCGCCAAAGTATTGCAAACATCGACTAAGCTATCGTCGAAAAATTGCGCTTCATCTATACCTATCACATCGGCCTCTGCCGCTAACAACAAAATACTCGAAGGGGAATCAACAGGCGTTGAAGGGATAGAATTAGCATCGTGCGAAACAATCTCTTCTTCAGAATATCGTTTATCTATGGTCGGTTTATAGATCTCCACCTTTTGATTGGCAAAGGTTGCACGGCGCAGACGACGAATCAACTCTTCAGTCTTTCCGGAAAACATCGAACCGCAAACGACCTCAATGCGACCACGACACACATTCTCCTCTTGAAACAAACTCATAACAAAGATTTAAATTACAGCAGCAAAGATACGAAAACTCTCAAAGCCGACTGCCTAAAGTTAAAAAGAAGACCTCAAGCCTTCAGTAAAAGGTCTTGAGGTCTCATATATGAG
>JABZGO010000286.1 GCA_015259305.1 Alloprevotella tannerae
TCCTTAACCTGATCTATGGCCCCTTTGGTGAGCGATGAATTGATAAAATGGGCAATGCCATCATCTTCGCTCGTATGGCGGATAGCGTCTACCTGATTCTTCATCAAAGCGATCAATGGGGATATAATAATTGCAACCCCCTCCATCATTAGCGAGGGAAGCTGATAGCAGAGCGATTTCCCGCCACCTGTCGGCATCAATACGAAAACGTCTTCGCCGCAGAGTAGTGCGCGAATGATTGCTTCTTGGTTGCTCTTGAAAGAGTCGAATCCAAAGTATGATTTCAGTTTTTCTTGTAGATTCAGTTTTTCGTCCATTGTGATCCTTCGATACGATTTCGTTCCTCTTTGTTTAAACCCTTTCTCCGTTAGCAGTTAGAGAGTTAAGTCTTCCTTAGAGGGACTATCAGCAACAAAATTAAAAAGAACTTTTGAATACGCGGGATTTTTGCCGAATTTTTACGACAAAATCCGAAAAGATTTGCGGCCTTTTTTTTGCTTCGTAATCCAAGACCACCACAAAGCCTTATCCACTTTAGTGGCGGCCGGAATCTTTTTGTTGTCCTACCATAGCTCTCGACTTTACTCAAAGTATCTAAAAACGAGTGGCTATATTTTATGTTTGACTTGGCTTTTCCATTCAAAAAGTGTATCTTCGCCCCCGTTTGATTAAGAAAACAAAATGAAAGGTTTAGCTTGTATAGTTCTTGCGTTGCTCGGTTTTGGAAGATGCAACGACCCTCACCCGGATTGGTCCGAAGCCCGCCGTGCTGATGAGGCACAAGGCCAAGTATTGCTTAAAAAAGCACGCAAGCAGATTAAGGCCGGTCAATTAAAAGAGGCCAAACTCTCCGTTGCTCAGATTCGTGAGCAGCATATGCTGGCTATCAATGCCCGCAAAGAAGGTATCTTGCTGATGGATTCTATCGAATTGCAGTCGGCTCGAGAAACGCTTGCTTACGTAGATCGCGTCATACAAGCCGGTGAGAAGTCTGACTCCTTGCTGGGTGTCTTTGATCGCCTTTGCGAGCAAGTAAAATTCTATGAGCGTAAGTTAGACCACGATTCTAAACAATTATAAGCTGATCCTTGCAACCCGAATGGGGTAACAAAGCACATGCAAGAAGATTTCCTGAATGAAAGTCAGCGTGAGGCCGTGCAATATTGCGACGGCCCTTCGCTTATTATAGCCGGAGCCGGCTCCGGCAAGACGCGCGTGCTGACTTATAAGGTGGCCTATCTGCTGCAAAATGGCTATCAGCCTTGGGAAATCTTGGCTCTGACGTTTACCAACAAGGCGGCAAGGGAGATGCGCGAACGCATTGGCGAACTCGTTGAGCCGGCGGTGGCCGCGATGTTGTGGGCGGGAACGTTTCACTCCATCTTTGCCCGCATTCTGCGCATTGAGCACGCTGCGCTCGGCTTGCCGTCCGCCTTCTCAATCTATGATGCCGCCGATGCCAAGAGCTTAGTAAAGTCTATCATACGCGAATTACAATTAGATGATAAAGTCTATCGCCCCGGTACGGTCGCGGCGCGTATCTCTGACGCAAAGAATCATCTGATGCTGCCCGACGAATATGCTGCCGATGTCGATCGAATGAATCGCGACAAGCGAGACGGTCTCACAGAGTTTGTGCGCATATACAATATATATATAGAACGTTGCCGCCAAGCCAATGCCTTAGATTTCGACGATCTTCTCCTGCGTACCTATCTTCTTTTTCACGACCGTCCGGATATTTGCGAAAAATACGTCCGAAAGTTTCGCTACGTCTTGGTCGACGAGTATCAAGACACCAATGCCGTGCAGTATCGCATCATCCGCTATTTATGTCCCGGCGAGGCCCGCTTATGTGTCGTAGGTGACGATGCACAAAGCATCTATGCCTTTCGTGGTGCTGATATAGGTAACATACTCAACTTTCAGACCCATTATCCGACTGCGAAACTGATAAAGTTGGAGCGCAATTATCGTTCGACTGAAAACATCGTACAAGCGGCCAACTCAATCATTCGTCATAACAGAAACCGCATTCCTAAAACGGTTTATAGCGAGAATGGCGCGGGCGATAAAGTATGCATCATTTCGGCCTATACAGTTGAAGATGAGAGCGCGAAGGT
>JABZGO010000287.1 GCA_015259305.1 Alloprevotella tannerae
CAAAGAATATTACCAAGTAATAGCGAAATAAAATGACCCACCCGACCAGGGCATTTAGTGGGTCAATAATAAATCGTTTTACTGGGTCTAAAATACTTTGCCAGGGTGGGTCAAATTAGTGTGGCTTTTCCAAAGGAGGCAAGAGGTCGTATGCAAAAGATTGATCATACAAACAAATATTGAACTCGCTAACATTTTATTTCTAAGCCATCATATGCAAACGCGACATTAGGTGGCAGAAACTTACTACTATCTGTATGAAATCCGGCATTATGACTCATATGGATTAAGTAAGTTTGGCGCGGATTTAGCTTTGCAATTAGCTGAAGTGCTTGCGGAATATTTTGATGCGTAGGATGCGTATTCTTTATTTGTAGGGCATTGACAACAAATGTTTCTACACCTTGCAATAGTCGGAAACTCTCATCCGGAAGGTAGCTCATATCCGTGATATAAGCAAAGCTACCAATGCGGAAACCTAATATCGGCATTTTTCCGTGCATTACGAGGAGAGGCAAAATCACTAATTCTCTGACGGCAAACGGCTGGTAAGCGGACACTTCCTTAAGTTTGAAACGTGGAACTATTGACTGCGCATGCGATTGAAAGCAGTAAGGCATATGATCATAAATCGATCGCGCCGTAACTTGGTTCGCATAAATCGGTAATGAAGACCGAAAGCTGAATGGGCGCAGATCATCGAGGCCGCCAACGTGATCATAGTGCAGGTGCGTCAGCAGTACGGCATCCAAAGGCTTAAATGGGCGATTCAACATTTGAGCGCGAAAATCGGGGCCGCAGTCAATTAAAATCCGCGTTCCACCCTCGCTCTCTAATAATGCGGAAGTGCGTAAGCGCTTATCTCTCAAGTCTGTCGATTGGCAAACCTTGCAGGTGCAACCTAAAGCCGGCACACCGCAACTTGTTCCGGTTCCTAAAAAAGTCAAATTCATTTCTTACGGCTTCTTTATTACACTCACTATAAACGAAATACACCTGCTCTGTTTAGATAAAAAGAACTTCAGGCTTAAGTAAAATATCAAACTTTTCCTTGACCGATTGCTGTATAGCTTCAGCTAAATGTTTAATATCTTGCCCCTTTGCACGGCCTAAGTTGACCAAAATCAGAGCTTGTTGGGCATAAACGCCCGCCTGCCCTAAAGCTTTCCCCTTCCATCCTGCAGTTTCGATCAACCAAGCTGCAGGGATTTTTACGCCATTAGGCAATAAATAATGTGGTATAGAGGGATAGACAGCACGCAAACACTCAAAGTGGGCCTGCGTTACGACAGGATTCATAAAAAACGAACCGGCATTGCCTATTTTTTGCGGATCAGGCAACTTTGCACTACGAATTTCGATAATGATTTCCCGCAGTAAAGCTGCCGTCAATTGGTCCGTATCAACATTGCGCGCTGCTAACTCGTTTTTAACTGCTGCATAAGAAAGATTGGGCTTGAACGTCTTGTGCAAATGGTAAGTGACATAAGTTATAGCATACTTATCTTTCCACTCGGACTTAAACATTGTAGACCGATAAGAGGGCTTACACTCTTGCGCTTTAAACGTTTGTATCTTACCAGTACGTAAGTCTACAGCTTGTACTTCACTTATGAAATCATAGACCTCACTTCCGTAAGCGCCAATGTTTTGTACGGCGGACGCACCGACTTCTCCTGGAATCAAAGAAAGATTCTCTAAACCATTATAGCCTGCCTGCAAAGTCCAAGCCACCAGGTCGTCCCAATTTTCAGCAGCACCGACACGTATGAAAACAGAGGTCTCATCTTCAGCAACTAGCGATCGCCCCTTGATGGCCGAATGCAAAATATCACCTTGAAAATCGTCTGTAAAAAGTAAGTTACTTCCGCCCCCAATATGCAATAATAGACGAGGTTTAGCTTGTGAAAGTAAAGAAATAATTTCTATCAATTCTGCTTCTGAGGAATATTCTCGGAAACAAGCGCAACGTGCGGCCACACCAAAGGTGTTGTTGTTCTGCAAATCGTAGTCAAGAAGAACTTTCATTGGCGAAATCATCAATTATTCTCCAACTTTATCGCCCTCCAAGACGCCTTTGTCTTTTCAAATGAAATCACGCTGTTCATTGCACCATTTATGC
>JABZGO010000288.1 GCA_015259305.1 Alloprevotella tannerae
CTGAAGATTATCTGGATGCGTTGATTAACGCCGCCGGACGGGTAATAAGCGTGGAGGCGTCAAAGAGAATAAGCACAGAAATGCGCCATTATCGCTCTTGGCAACGCTATAAGTTGGCCTATGACATCTCGCCAAACTACGGTATAGCACTTCTTTTGGTGGATTCTTATATCAAATTATCGCCATACGGCAATACGATCTATGCCGCAGAAAACGAGGCGCGCAAAAGGGCGGGGTTGATGCCGGTAGATTTTACGCAAGCGCTCGTAGATTCGGCTTTCACCTTATTAGCGCCCGAAGAAATGGTGCATTATTCCATTTTGCCGCTATATCTTTTCAAAGATTGGGCGAAAGATTGGGCGAAAATAGATAGTAGCGCGATTAAAAATATTGAGAATTATTTTCTACAAAAGATTAAAGCCCAACCGCAGGAACCGGTGTGGAGCTACTTTGAAGGAATGTTTTTGATGTTTTGCGACAAGACGGAGCAAGCCCTCCCTTACTTGGTCACAGCCTACACGCATCTTCCTGACGAAATTATATCGAAGGCGCTAATACTCGGCTACTATCAAACGCATCAATGGAAAAAATCGATTGAATTGTTAAACAAACTAATCCAAGAACAAAAGAATGATGAAAGTGGCTTGGCAGATTCTTATAGCCTTCTCTGCAAGCTCTACGGCGCACAAGGCAACTATGAGGAAGCAATTAAAGCCGTAAATAAATGTATCAAGATTGGCAAGAAGTTTGACTGGTGGGGGCTCCCTATGGCTTACGAATTGCGGGCTATGACTTACATCTTCCAAGGTCAGGGAAAAAACGCTCAGCTCAATTCGAAAGCTTTGGCTGATCTACAAACAGCTTACGAAACATCAGAAGATCTCTACCAACGTCAAATGATGGCGCTCTGGTACGGATGGCTGCTTGACCAGCCACACAAAGCGCTCCCGGCTAGATCTGACTCGCTCAGTTTGCAAGCTAATTGCCGCACTATTGCGCTTAAATGCGATGAAACAACATCTGTAGCTAACATCATCGCACAGTATTTTTGGGGCGACGCCGCCCAAGCACGCCAAGACATGGATGAAGTCTTAGCGGGATACCCTAACAATGAATACTTCTTTGAAGTTGCAGGATTCTACGCGCTTCAAGGTGAGACCGCAAAAGCCATAGAAGCGCTCCGACAAGGCATTAAAAATGGCGATTATTGGTTTGCAGAACTTCGAGATCTCCCGTGGTTGAGCAGCCTGAAAGGAAATCCGGACTATGAGGACTTATTAAAATGAGATACAGACGTGGTGATAGGTAGTAAATAAGAGGAAAGAAGTTACTAACAGGCCAAATAAACAGCTTTAGAAGAATGCTGAAGTGCGTTTAGACGAATCTCAAACGATCATAAGCTGATCATAGACTACCGCTCCCACTAAACACCACGTGGGCACGAACAAGCAAGAGGGCTGAAAAACTTTGTTGGGTTTTCAGCCCTATTTCCTTAAAAGCATCTAAAAAAACAGATGAAACAAGGACAACGTTCTCTAACCTGTACCAATGAATGCAGATTCTCAAACCAATATCATCAGTCAACCCCTCGCGCATTAAGACTTTATAGCGCGCATAAATCGTTTCGGGGCGCATCTAAACAGGACTTTACCCCCTAAAAGTGCTTTATAGCGAGCCTTTAAGACATTTACAAAGCATCTAAATTGGTTGTTATCGTGCGATTAGGATACTATACTCCGCCTCACTCATTATATAATAAAGCGTCGACACTAGTATGTGTAAATCAGGCGGGTTATTGCTGGGACGAAACAAGAAACCGCGGGAATAAAACTAAATCAACTGAAAGCCACGCCAATTCAAATATTAGCCCACACAACAGCATACAACACGCCGCACAGCCTTATCTACAACATTAATTAAAGAGCAGCAAAGACTTACGCCCTCCTTATCACGCTACAGGCAGATAGATGGCCTTCGCAAGTAAGAGATCGCAATAATAAAAACAAACCTTATGGGTTAGCTAATAAACTTACTTCTCAGGAAATCAAAATTAGAACTCAACGTTTGGAGGGAACAAAAATTTCATAAGTCCCGTCATCAAAGAATAC
>JABZGO010000289.1 GCA_015259305.1 Alloprevotella tannerae
GTGCTTATCCCGGCGCTCATTGCGCGCAAATCAGAAAAGAAAGCGCGCGAGCGGGCTGCCGAACTGCTCCACTTTCTTGGCCTTTCGGAGCGTGCACACCACAAGCCCTCCGCGCTTTCCGGTGGCGAGCAGCAGCGCGTGGCCGTTGCGCGGGCTTTGATGAATGAGCCTGATGTTATTTTAGCCGACGAGCCGTCCGGAAGTTTAGATAGCCGCAACAAAGCTGAGTTGCACAAACTCTTTTTTGATTTGCGCGATCAGTTGGGTCAGACCTTTATTATTGTGACGCACGACATAGAACTCGCCGCCACGACCGATAGAACGATTCATTTAAAAGATGGAAAGATAGATGGTTAAGTTAGGAGATTACAATACGCTACGCATCATACGTTTTACCGACCACGGCGCGTACTTAGATGGCGGAGAAGTCGGTGAAATTCTTTTGCCGAAGGCCTATGTGGAGCGAGAAATGCGTCCCGATGATGAAGTGACGGCTTTTGTTTGCTTGGATCAGCAAGAGCGGCTTGTTGCGACCTTGGAAACCCCGCTCGCTCGCGTTGGCGATTTTGCCTTTTTGCGTGTGGCTTGGACCAACGAGCACGGCGCTTTCTTAGATTGGGGCTTGATGAAAGACCTCTTTGTGCCTTTCCGCGAGCAACGAATGCGCATGGAGCGCGGGCGTTCCTACATAGTTTATGTACGCATCGATGAGGAAACGCAACGCCTTATTGCCACCGCGAAGGTCGAACGTCATCTTATGCCGGCCACACCGGAGGAGTTTCATCGCGGTCAAGAAGTCGAGTTGCTCATTTGGCGCAAGACGCCTATCGGTTATAAAGTGATTGTCGACAACAAAGTCGATGGTATGATCTACGACAATCAGATTTTTGAGCCGATCCACATTGGCGATCGTTGTAGTGGCACCGTTGTGACGGTGCGCGACGACGGCAAACTCGATGTCTCTTTGCAGCGTATCGGAACGAATCGTTTCCGCGATTTTTCCGAGACCTTGCTTGACGAACTCAAGGCCGCAGGTGGCGAATTGCCCTTCTCAGATCGGAGTTCGTCCGAGGCAATTGCAGCGCGTTTTGGAGTAAGTAAAAAGACCTTCAAGCGGGCTGTGGGCACCCTTTATCGTCAAAGATTGATCCGGCTTTCCGACGAGAAAATCACATTGATTTAGCAATAATTTTTTCTTGTTCGTACATTTTTTTCTTGAGAAAATTTGTAAATTAGAAAATCACGTATTACCTTTGCAATCGGAAGAGGTGTTACCTCTCATCAACGAATAATAGTTTTTTCATCTCTATATAAGTTCTGTGAGACCTCAATCCGTCGAGAGACGGGTTGAGGTTGTTTTTATTTCCAATTTAATCCGAACGCTACGTGGCGGGATTTCATTGGGTCAAGTCCGCCCCTATTCCCTCACAACCCTTTAGGGCGCGGCGAAGTATACGTTGTTTGGCGCCGGCATAGTCACTTTCGTGCCCCCAAGCTCGGCAGTGCGGTCGTCGAGCACGACGAAGTGGCGATCCGCCCTTACCCCGCAAGCCTTCAGGTGTCGCCCGTATCGCGAAAAGGTACGCCTGATAGTTTCGGGGCGAAAACCGGTAAAAGTAGTTCCTTTTCTTTACACAAACGTTTGGCATCGCGCCGCTCGGCGACCAATAATCATTGAAATACTATTTATCCCGACGCCCTCCGCCGGCGGCACGCGCCGAGCAGAAAAGGAAAATCTGAGAGAAAAATCGGCCTAAGAATCACCCCGTTTGGGTTGTGCAGACGCGAAGTTTCCGTCAATTTTTATTCCCCTTTTGCTTGAAGAAAATACACTTGGAAAATGGCCGCTGCTATATCTGAAAAGCAGCGAAGTGCAAGTCGCTAAAAACTTACACTTCGCCGTTTTATATATATTGATCTTGTGTTCGAAGCGCCTACAGCTCGTTGATGAGTAGGCAAAAGCATAAAAGCTACCTATAGCGTCAAAATTGCCGGCGCTTGCAGCAACAATTTCGACTCCGGATCTGCTAAATCAATGGAAAGTTGTTGTATATCTAAAATCACTTATTGATAGATTAATGGAACTAGAATATCCTTATGA
>JABZGO010000028.1 GCA_015259305.1 Alloprevotella tannerae
GAGCCCCATCATTTGCTCACCTGTAGGTAGATCGTGGAGTTCTATACAGCCAAGATCTACTCTCGCAGCGTTGATCCCGATGCGCTCCAGCAACTGCCTTACGATCATAATGCAGCGCTGGCAAACCATTCCTTTGATATAGAGTATCATTAGTCTTGGCGTCGGTAAACGTTGGTTTCACGTAGTTTGAACCCTTGCCCGGTGTAGAGCCTGTTAGCGGCTTCGCGGACGGGGCGGGATGTGAGGTTGAGCGATTTTGCACCGAGGCGCTTCGACTCTTTATAGACTTCGGCCACGAGGAGTTTGGCGTAACCCTTGCCGCGGCAGGCGTCGTCGACGACAACATCTTCCAACCAGCATTTTTTTTCGGTGGGCATCAGCGTAAAGCAAAGGGTACACATACCGCAGATGCGATCTTCTTCATCGCGAATGGTGTAGAGGCGCGTGGCGTCGGTCTTTAATAGTGTGCGCAGAGCGTCTTCGGTCATCGGCGTGGCACTGCTGGTGAGCTGGGGTAAGAGGTGGTTGACCGCGGCTAAGAGCTCGGGGCTGAATTCTCTTTCTGGGTTAATTCGTGTTTTGTTCATATCTTTTAAGCATTTCTGTTGCGGTTGCGTGGGTCAGCGGGTGACGCCACGTGGGCAAGATTTCGGTTAATGGTTCTAAGACAAAGCGGCGCTCTGCTATGTGGGGGTGGGGGAGCGTCAGGTCTTGCGTGTGGCAAATGGTGTCGCCCAAGGCAAGGATGTCGATGTCGATTGGGCGATCATGGTAGATGCCGTCTTGGCTTTTGGTCGTGCGGCCCATGCGCCGCTCTATGGCTTGCGTTATTTGCAATATGCGCGGCGCTGAATGGGTCGTCTCAAAGTGGGCTACGGCATTCAGAAAGGCGTGGGACGATTGAAATCCCTCAGGTTCCGTCTCGTAAAAGGCGGAACACTTCACGAGGAGGCCCACTTCAGCCGTGAGGGCTGCTATCGCTGCTCGAAGCGCCGCTGCACGCGAACCTATGTTGGCGCCTAAAGCGATTAGTAGTTGCATACTTAGATGATGAGCATCGCATCGCCGTAGGGGCCGAACATATATTCGCCCTTGATGGCTTCTTTGTAAGCTCCCATAACCTGATCGTAGCCTCCGAAAGCTGAAGCGAGCATAAGGAGTGTCGAATAAGGGAACTGGAAGTTGACGAGCATCGCATCTGCTACGGAGAATTCATAAGGCGGGAAGATGAATTTGTTGGTCCAGCCTTCAAATTCCTTGATATGGCCGTCGGGGCCTACGCACACCTCTAAAGCACGCATAACCGTGGAGCCCACAGCTAAGATCTTGCGATTGGCATCTTGGGCGGAGTTGACGTGCCGGCAGCACTTGGTGTCGACAAACATTTGCTCGCTCTCCATTTTGTGCTTCGTGAGATCTTCCACATCAGTCGTTCGGTAGTTGCCCAAGCCACAATGAAGCGTCAAATATGCGGAATTGATGCCTTTAAGCTCCATCTTCTTCATCATAACTTTGGAGAAGTGAAGCCCGGCTCCGGGAGCGGTAACGGCACCTTCGTTGCGGGCGAAAATAGTCTGGAATCGCTCCAAATCTTCCGGCTCCGTCGGGCGGTTGATCTCGCGGGGAATGGGCGCTTCTCCGAGCGCGTAGAGCGAGCGCTTGAATTCATCGTGGTCGCCGTCGTACAAGAAACGCAGGGTGCGGCCGCGGCTCGTGGTGTTGTCGATTACCTCGGCGACGATTGAGTTGTCTTCGCCGAAATAAAGCTTGTTGCCGATACGAATCTTGCGCGCCGGATCGACGAGCACATCCCAAAGGCGCAACTCTTGATTCAGCTCACGCAGGAGAAAGACTTCGATGCGTGCACCTGTTTTCTCCTTGTTGCCGTAAAGGCGTGCGGGGAAGACTTTTGTATCATTGAAGACGAAAAGGTCTTTCTCGTCGAAGTAGTCCAAGAGTTCGTCGAACTTTCGATGTTCTATCTTGCCCGTAGTCTTGTCGAGTACCATCATTCTACAATCGTCGCGCAAGGGCGATGGATATTTGGCAATCTTTTCGGCGGGTAGTTTGAAATTGAATTGAGAAAGTTTCATACAGCAATAATATAATGTGCGTTTTGGATTGAGTCTCGTTCGGCGGCGTTGCGGCCTTGCTTGGCGGTGGTTGGATTTCGCTTGGCGACGCCTTAAAGCCGCGGCGGCGGGGCTCAGTCTTTTTTGATGTGCTTTTTAATTTGTGGTCCGTTGGCAAACTCTGCGGGGATTTCAATCGTCTGCGCGGCGAGCCATTCTTCAAATGCTTCGAGCGTGAAGCAATTTTCGACGCTGATGTCGCCAACTCGTGTGCGCCGGAGCGACGTCATATGCGCCCCGCTTTGCAATGCTTCGCCGATGTCGCGGACCAGCGATCGAATGTAAGTACCTTTTCCGCAGACGATGTGAAGTCGTGCGTAATCGGGCAGGCGCAGTTCGAGGATCTCAATCTTTTCAATGCGGATAGGCTTGGCTGCGAGTTGCACGTCCCTACCTTTGCGGGCCAAATCGTAGGCGCGGTCGCCATTAACCTTGCAGGCGGAAAAAACCGGTGGCACTTGCAGGATATCGCCCTCAAACTTTCTGACGGCTTCCTCAAAGCTTTCTGCCGTGATATGTGCCGTTGGGAAGGTTTTGTCTACGGGATGCTCAAGATCGAAGCTGGGCGTCGTCTCGCCGAGTCTTAATTCCGCGATATATTCCTTTGTATCTTTTTGCAGTGACTCTATTTGTTTCGTCGCCCGCCCCGTACATAGAATCAAGACGCCCGTAGCCAAAGGATCGAGCGTACCGGCGTGGCCGACGCGGATCTTTCTTCCGTTCATCTTTTGTGTGAGTAAGCGACGCACACGTCCCACGACGCCGAACGACGTCATCTTATAAGGCTTATCAAAGGCCAGAATGCGACCGGAAAGGAAGTCCATTTCAGCCTGCCATATTAAGTTCGACTCCGCAAGCCATCAGCAGCAGAATCAGGCTACCGGCTACGATGCGGTACCACCCGAAGGCCTTAAAGCCATACTTGCTCACGAAGGAGATAAAGAAGCGTATGGCCAAGAGCGCCACGACAAACGCCACGCTGCTTCCTAGCAAGAGCAACCAGAGATGGTCGCCGCTCAGCAGCATCCCGCTATCGTGCTTCAAGAGCTTATATGTTTCGAGCAATGTCGCGCCCGCCATTGTCGGCACCGCGAGAAAGAACGAATATTCCGCCGCCGATTTTCGCGTCAGACGTTGTTGCATACCGCCAACTATGGTTGCCATCGAGCGAGATACCCCCGGAATCATCGCCAAACATTGAAAGAGACCGATGAGGAACGCATTTTTATATGACGGCTCTTTTTTCCACCCATTGCCAAACAGCTTATCGGCAAAGAGCATAAAGATACCGCCGACGATGAGCATCACGGCCACGAGCCGAACGCTCCCCAGGTTCTCTTCAATCAGATCGTTGAACGCCAAACCAAAGACTACCGCCGGCAAGACGCCGACAATCAGCCGCAAGTAGAAGCGCCAGATCGCCTGCCACCAAGTATAGCCTTTCGTGCGTATACTTTCAGGGTAGAAAAAGCGGCGCCAATAGAGCAAGATCACGGAAAGAATGGCGCCAAACTGGATAATCACCGTAAAGGCCTTGACAAAGGGCGTGCTCTGCATACCCATTGCCCCTTCCGTTATGATCATGTGCCCCGTCGACGAGACAGGCAAAAATTCAGTCAAGCCCTCGACGATAGCTATCACGAGTGCCTGCCACCAGGTCATATCTAACATATATAAAGTCTGTGGTTATTCTTTTGTTGTCGTTTTTTCATCGCTTTTAGGTCGATGAATGATGCCAAAAATAATGGTAATATAGCCCAAAAAGCAGACAGCGGGCGCCACTTTGATGCGCATAGCGCTGAAAATGTTTGGATCAAAATGCGTCTCCGTCGAGCCTTTGCCATACATAAGCATCATGCCGAGGATCACGATCGCCATACCGATAGTCAGGACGATGAAATTTGTGCGTCCGAAGGCAAATACGTGTTTCTCCGTAGCCGGTTTCTTATCTGTTGTCATTATATAATATGTAGAATGATTGCGTAATACGTTTGTTTATTTCAAAAGCAGTTCGTCCGTGCTCATTCTCAAGAAGCGATTCACGCTAAAGAATGTGCAAACCATTGTAACCAAAAGGCCGCAGACGAAGATTGTGCCCAGCGTGAGTGCGATTACTTCCGGCGTAACCAGCGAACTCAAATAGAGGTTCATATCAATGAGAACATACATCCCCGCACCGAGCAGTGCGCTTGCCAAGATGGCAGCCGTCAGTCCGATGCCAAAAGCCTGCCATAAGAAAGGGCGGCGGATGAAGCTCCATTTAGCCCCCACGAGCTTAAGCGAATGTATGTAGAGACGCTTAGCGTAGACGCTCATACGCACCGTATTGTTGATCAAAGCAAAGGATACGAGCGTCAAGAGCAAGGCTACGATCAGCAAGACCAAGCTTACGATGGGAATAATGGCATTGAGCGAGTCCATCGTCTCTTGCGGATAAATGACGTTCTTCACAAACGGCTTGTTTTTGATCATAGGCAGATAGCGCTCCAAGCTATCTCGCTGCGCGTAGTCGGCTTTCAGAAAAAGCTCAAACTCGGCCGAAACGGGGCTGACCCCGCCAAATTCGTCCTCCGTCGTTCCCAGCGCTTCGTTCATATTGGCTGCGCCCTGCTCCTTTGAGATATAATTCGTGCGAAGCGTGTACGGCTGACGCTTCAAGTCTTCTTGCAAGAGATAGAGGTCGTGTTGCGGAATGTTATCTTCCAGAAGTACCTCCACGGCGAAGTTTTCGCGTAAGTTCTTGCTAAAGTTGCTCGCCACGGTAACGAAGAACACGTCCGCCCCAAGCAAGATAAGTACAAGCGTCGTACTGATCACCGAGATAAAAGCGCCGAATCGGCCGCCCACACGTTTTTTCTTTCGAGCCATAAGGGTACAATAAATCTAAAATCGCACAAAAATACAACATTTGGAGGTGGACGGCAAATTTTGTCGTACAAATTTCTACCCCACAGGTGTTATTCTCTTGACGCAGAAGGTGCGGCCTTACCCCTGCCGCGCCCGCTGATTGTCGGTTAAGTTTTTCTTTTTCTGTTCTATATTCCTCTTTCTAATGCTGTTATACTTTTTTTCTGTGGACTAATTTTGGCGTTGGCCCCGCGTGTGCGGCCTCCGGATCAGTACCTCTCCCGCGCGTTTTTGTTCGCTTATTGTGGCGATCAACGTAGCGCCCTTTGCGGCGTCTGAAAGGCAAATGCACAAACGGCCGACAGACTAAGCATCAAGCGCAGCAGACGACGCGCCCACTAAGCTTTATCGGCGTTTGCCTTACTCTCCTTTGTAACCGCGCAAAGCAATAGATAAAGCTATAAAACATAAGTTATTAAGACTGCAGTATGCCCGATAATTCGTTTACGCTCACGAGCGTAAACCTTTTTTCTCGTGAGCGTAAGTACTTTTTATCACGAGCGCACAGCTTTTTTCTCACGATAAAAAACGTCGGCGCCCATAGCTTCGTTGTTCAGAAAGCAGGCCTTCGCGCGGCGCGGCAAACTTTCGCCGTCGGCTTATGGGCGCTACGGCTTCCCGGCCTTGTGCGCAGGTCGCGGTGAGTTGGACATTGTGAGAACTGCCGGCCCCTTCCGCTTCGCGGCGCAGACCTTACGCCATAAAAAAGCGCCCGAAGCCGAGGCTTCGAGCGCTGTGGGGAGATGTGTTGGCGAGGGCGGCCTTTATCGGCCGATCCAAGCCTCCGGATTAAGTGGAGACGTTTCGCGTCGCAATTGGAAATGGAGCGTGCAATTGCCCGTGCCGTCGCCCGCAACGCTACCCAACGTCTGGCGCGTTCCGACTTGCTGTCCGCGATGTACGCTGACGCTCGAGAGATTACAGTAGACGCTCATATAAGAACCGTGGCGAACGATGACGTTATACAATCCGTTCATATTGAAAATGGCCGTTACTTCGCCGCTATATACGGCCCGCGCCTGCGCGCCCGGACGCCCGGTGAGGTTAATGCCCTTGTTGCTGAGTTGTACGCCGCGCAAGCCGGCCACATTGTAAGTGCCGTAGTGCGCCGTGATGGCATAAGAACCCGTAATCGGGACGGGCAGACGTCCGCGGTTGGCTGCGAAGCCACCGCTCAAGGCATCGTCGGCCGCTGATTCAGCTCTGAAGACCGGTGCGGCAGGCGTCCGTGCTGCGTTGCGCGCTTCGGCTGCTGCCTGCTGTTGTTGTCGGGCCGCCGCTTGCTGCTGTCGGCGGGCCGCTTCTTGCGCCCGTTGCGCTTCGGCCTTGGCTGCTGCGGTGCGAGCTTGTGCTGCTTTTTGCTTCGCCGCCCGTTCGGCTGCGGCCGCCTTTTGTGCGGCGATCTTAGCCAGGCGCTCTTTCTCGGCTGCTGCGCGCTGGCGTGCGGCTTTCTCTGCTGCGGCCTTACGCGCTGCGGCTTCTTGCGCCCGGCGCTTGGCTTCGGCGGCTTTGCGTGCGGCTTCGGCCTTGCGCCGCGCCTCGGCTTTGGCTATTTCTGCGCGGATCAGTTGGTCGATGCGAGCGTTCAGGTTGGCATATTTGCGCTGTTGCTGCGCGATAGTGGCTTGCAGTTGGCGCTGCTTCTTATTCAGGTCGTCGACAACCTGCTTCTGCTTCACGTGTTTCTCGTTGAGCTGACGCTGTTGCTGTTGGCCCTCGACGAGGAGTTTGTCCTTAGTGGCCTTTACGCCCAATATCTCGTTTTTCTTTTGCTGTACCGCGGCTTCCTTTTCTTTGATGATCTTTGCCTGCATCTGCTGATAGCGCGTGTATTCCGAGACATAGCGGAGGCGGCGACTCATCTCGCGAAAATCTTTTGCCTTCAAGACGAACAGCCACTTGTTGAGCGACATCCGATGATAGAAGAAGTAGATCACACCATGTTCGTAGCGCTTTTTGCAGAGGGCTAAGTCGGCCTCCAAAGCTTGCAGTTGGCGCTCTAAGACGGAGAGATTGTTGCTCAAAACAAGCACTTCGCTCTGAATACCATCGACATATTTTTTCTGCTCCCCGATCTGGTTATTGAGTACGGCGAGGTTGTTGAGCTGCGATTTGACGTCGCGCTTCGTCGTCGTGAGCAGCTTTTGCGAAGCTGATAGCTCCTTCTGCAAGGCTGCTTTCTGGTTTTGCAGGTTCTTGATCTGCTTTGTCTGTGCAGCACCGAAGGTGAATCCTAAACAGGTAAGGATGAGTAAAATAAGCGTTCGTTTCATACGGGAGTTGATTCGCGCCGGTCGCCGTTGGGAGTCGGTCGCCTTATATATTATTGTGCCATTCCGGCTAACTTATCGAGCAAGCTCGTAGCTTTGATCTGCGTATATTTTGAGGAGATCGTCGTGCGCGTGGGCCAGTCGGTGTCGTTGTTGAGGCGCGAGAGGGCCAGCGTAAAACCGGCTTTCTTGCCCATTCCGCTGATGCTGACGGCCATCGATGTGGGAAATGGTTTGCCGCCGAGCGTCGTAAAATTGTCATATTTCCAAACGAATTGCCCCTGATCTGCGGCGGTTTTGCCGTCGACCGTGACGCGGTCGAGCAGAGCTGAACTCGTGCGTGTGAGAAATTGGTAGTTGAGCTTCGGTGCATCCGTCAGGAGGAGCGAAGTGTAGTCCCCGCTCGCCGCCAAGCGAAAGCGGTTGAGCTGCGAGCGCACATCGCGGCTTCCGGGTGTGAAGATTTCGTTCCAAAAGAGTGATTGCAGGGCGTAGAAATCTAAACCGGCTTGGTGGAGGAAGTCGACTTCGGCATAGGAGGCGCGACTGTATTGCCTGTGGATGCGATCTACGACGAGGACATCTTTAGGCGTGAACTCCAGACGACCAACTTCAAAACCGAGGAAGGTGAGCGAGAGTTGGATAACGTCGTCGCGCTTCATTTTAAGTGAGCCGCCGCAGGAGATTTGCTTGCCGTCGGCGTCTACATCCATATTGATCTTGGCCGTAACGCATTGGGCAGTCTGTGCTTTGGCAATTACGGCTGCTTTATATTGCTGCTCCTGCGATTGATGTGCGGCGCCGGCAGATGGCTTTTGGGTATTCTGCAACGTGCGGCAACTCGTCAGAAAGGCGAGGGAGACCAAGGTGGTGAGGAGAAGGTATTTCATATGTTTCGTTTTGTGATGTGTGTTTGTAAAAATGCGCGCCGCGGATACAATATTAAATGCGCCGACGACGGATGCGCTGCTTGATCTGCTTCTGTTGCGCCTTGGTCTTGGCAAATTTCGCTGCTTTGCGCCAGGTTTCAAGGGCTGCGCGCTGCTGCTTCAGACGGAAATGGATGTCGCCTGCGTGCAACAAAAGCGTATAATCGAGGTCCTTTTCGGCTGTGCGGCGCAAGGCTTCTTCGATGTAGATGAGGGCCTGCTCATATTGCTTGTCGCACAAGAGCGCATAGGCGTAAGTGTCTAAATATGTGGCGTTGTCGGCTTCTGCATCAACCGTTCGCTTGCTCATGGCCACAGCTTCGGGAATGCGTTCGCCCGCTTGGCAGAGGAAATATGCGTAGTTGTTGAGGCAGGGATAGTTTTCAGGGTTGGCTTCGATGGCCTTTTGGTAAGCGGAAAAAGCCCCCGCTTTGTCGCCGGCTTGATGTAGTAGGTCGCCAAGTGCGCCATAAATCTCGGTAACCTCATCCGGGTTTGAATAACTCGTGATCTGCTTCGCGCCATCCTGTAAGATGCGGATTGCCGCCGCGTCGTCGCCCTTCTGAGAAAGCGTCACGCCTAAAAAATAATAGAAGGATAGGTGCTCGGGATTGTACGCTAAGCCTTCGCGACACAGATGAATGATCTGCTCAAGATTGACTTCGCGGATCGCAATGTTGAGCAATTGCAGGCGCGCTCGGAGGTAGTCGGGCTCAATCTCTAAGATCTTCTCGTAGATAGGTACTCTGGTGGCCTCAGGAAGCCGCAGCGTCTCCATATAAGCGGCACAGAGTTCGGCCATACTGCGATCTGCTTGCGGCTGTTGCAAGGCTTGGTGAAAGAGGGTAAGCACTTGCAGGCTGTCGCCCACATTGCGTCTGTCAAAAGCGTAGCCCCGCATCGCTTCGGCCTTGACATCGGACGCCGCCATCGAGTCTAAAACGATTTGTTTTACGTAATCTTTGTAAAGAGAATCTTGTTTCGTTCGATTGTAATAAGCCAGCATCGAAATGCGCGCAAAGGCGTTTTGCGGCTCTGACGTTAAAACGTCTCGGTAAACGCGTAGCGCTTGCTCGGGGTGGTTATTTTGTAAAAACATATCGCCAAGTAGGACGCGATACTTCAGTTCGTTTGGATAATTGGCGCACAAATCTTCGAGCGCTTTGTACGCTCGTCCGTCATCTTTAAGTTCTATGTAGCTTTGGAACTTAGCTAAAGCGTATTCTTCCTTTAATCCGTCGATGGTGATCAGTCTGTTGATCGTCCGGATGGCGTTCTGCGCGTCTCCGGCCACGCGGTAGAGATCTGCCAGCGAGGAAAGCACGTCCGTAGTCGGTTTTTTCGCGGCCAAGATTTCAAGTTCGTCGATGGCTTCCTTGTATTTCTCGCTGCGGGCTAAGATATCGGCGCGTATTTCGTGGTAATTCAGGTTACCGGGGTCCAATTTTATGGCGCGTCGTAAAAGCGAATCGATTTCTGCGCTTGTGATCGAATCTGCCGAGCCTAATGTCGCGTATTTTGCAATTGCCAAATCGGCCAGCGCCTCAGGACCGTCGGGATTTATTTCCAAAGCTGCTTCGAGCAAAGCTATTTGCGCATCGTAATTGCCTTTGAGTTTTTGGCACTCGCTTTCGAGGAAGCGTTCGTTATAATGAAACCGCTCCTCCCAAGTCAAATGGCGCGTTGAGACCATCGGGACAACCTCCGCTCGCGGCGCGTCAACGCGCCGCGAGGATGCACACCCCGCCGCCAAAGTGGCTACCAGCGTGAAGGCGAACAGGGAAAAGAGAGCCGAAATCTGCTTCATATCAATTTTAATGCCCGGTATGTCCAAATCCACCCGCTCCGCGTTCCGTTTCGTCAAGGCTTTCTACAGGCCGCCACGTGATTTGCTCGTGTCGCGCCACGATTAACTGCGCGATGCGCTCACCGCCGTTGACGACGAAAGCCTCCTGCGACAAGTTGATCAAGATTACGCCGATTTCTCCCCGATAATCCGCGTCAATAGTGCCCGGTGCGTTGAGCACGGTCACGCCCTTCTTTAGCGCCAGTCCGGATCGCGGTCTCACCTGCGCTTCAAAGCCCGCCGGCAGCGCGATATACAGCCCTGTAGGGATGAGTTTACGCTCCATCGGTTGCAATGTCAGCGGCACAGATAAGTTTGCGCGCAAATCGAGCCCCGCGCTCAGCGGCGTTTCGTAGGCCGGGAGCTCATAAGGCGACTTATTGATGATCTTTATCTCCATATTTTTGTACAAAGAAACGAGAGCGGCGGCGCGCCGTTCTCTTGTTTTACCTTGCATTGAGGCTTCAAAATTACACAATTTCCAACGATTTTTCCGCCTTGTCGCCTAAAAAAGGAGCGATTCGCCGTATTTCTTTCCCTCCCACCCGCTTCCTTGCCATCGCGTCAAAAGCTTGCCATCGCCGCAGTTTGCTTTCGAGTTCTAAGCTGCCGAACGTTTGCCTCCGCCGCTTGATTTCCGCCGCCAAATTACAAAGTAGCCGTAAAAAGCACGCCAAATGCAGACCTTTTGCTTATCTTTGTGCAGATTTTTACGCGTTTCGCCGGCCACGCGCACCAATATATAAGGTGTGGCGCGTCGTACCGCATCCGCAATTCCGACTTAGTAAACGACAACCATCGATCGGGGCGAGGCAAACGATGAATCTTTTGAAGCAAGATGAAGAAGGAAGAGCAGTCTATTGCGCTTGGAGCGCGACAACATACAGTTACTTTGCCCAACGGCCTGCGCATCGTCTGTGAGGAGCGGCCGGCCGCCGTCCTCTATTGTGGTTACATCGTCAAAGCCGGAACTCGCCACGAGGAAGAGGCCGATTCCGGCTTGGCCCACTTTCTGGAGCACCTCTCGTTCAAGGGTACAGCCCGCCGGCGCTCTTGGCAGATCACCAACGGCTTGGAGCGCGTCGGGGGCGACTTGAATGCCTTCACCAACAAGCAAGAAACGGCCTTTACGGCTATTGTTTTGCGCGAAGATTTCACCCGCGCGGCCGACCTGCTGACTGACATCGTCTTCCGCAGTGCCTATCCGCAGAAAGAGATGGACCGCGAAGTGGAAGTGGTGTGCGACGAAATCGACAGCTATCGCGATCAGCCGAGCGACTTGATCTTTGATGAGTTTGAGGCCATGCTCTTTCGCGGACACGGACTCGGGCGCGACATACTCGGCAGCAAGGAGCGCTTGCACGCCTATCGCACGGCCGACGCCTTGCGCCACGCTCGCCGCTGGTATGTGCCGCAAAATGCCGTCTTCTACGTCTATGGGCAGATTGATTTCAAACGCGTGGTTCGCACGCTTGAGCGCTTGACCGCCGATCTCCCATCCGTGGCGGCGCCCGTCCTGAATCAGACCTTACCCGCTTATGTTCCGGAGGTGCGAAAGGTTAAAAAGCAGACGCATCAAGCCCATGTCTTGATCGGTGCGCGCGCCTTAGACGGCCACGATCCGCGGCGCCACGCCCTTAGTCTGCTGACCAACATTCTCGGCGGTCCGGGTATGAACGCTCGCCTCAATGTCAGGCTGCGCGAGAAGGCCGGTTTGGTTTACTCCGTCGATGCTACGTATTACGCCTATCCCGATACGGGCGTTTGGCAAGTCTATTTTGGCTGCGATGCGTCTGATGTCGATCGCTGTCGTCGTCTTGTGGCCGGCGAATTGCGCCGCATGGCCGAACACCCCCTTTCGCCGACTCAACTGGCCGCCGCGAAGAAGCAATATTGTGGTCAGACGGGCATCGCATGTAGCAATGCAGAGAGCTATGCTTTGGCTTTGGGCAAAACATTTGCCCATTATGAGCGCGTGTATAGCATACGGCGAAAACTGGAGCACGTGCGCGACGTCACGGCTGATGAACTTTGCAGTTTGGCGAGCGAACTTCTGAATGAGGATCGCTTGACTACGCTGATTTACAACTAAACAAGAGGTCAATAAATGATGAAAAGTCACCCATTGGCACGTTTTTCGCATTGTCCTTGCTGCGGTTCGCCGCAGTTTGAGGTGCACGACGAGCGCGCCAAGCGTTGCGCCGCTTGCGGCTTCACCTATTACGCCAATGCAGCTTGTGCTACGGCGGCCATTATCCTCAATTCGCGTGGCGACTTGCTCGTCGTGAGGCGTGCTTTCGATCCGGCAGCGGGCACTTTGGACTTGCCGGGCGGCTTCGTTAATCCGGGAGAGACGGCCGAAGCGGGCATTCAGCGCGAAGTAAGAGAGGAGACGGGCGGAGAATGCTTGAAAGTCGACTATCTCTTTTCGTTGCCCAATATGTATGAATTCTCTAATTTTATCGTACATACGACAGATCTCTTCTTTCGTTGCACATTGCGCGAAGCAGCGCCCTTATTGC
>JABZGO010000290.1 GCA_015259305.1 Alloprevotella tannerae
AAGATGGATTCGAACCACCGAAGGCGTAAGCCAGCAGATTTACAGTCTGCCCCATTTGGCCACTCTGGTATTTGCCCGAGCCGCGAGCAGATTCCCAAAAGACTATAGCCTAAACTACATAAGCTCTTGGGCCTACCTCGAAACGGCTGCAAAGTTAGGCAATAATTCTAATCCGCAAAACAAAAGTGCAATTTATTTCACCCCTTTTCCTGAAAAAGATTTACCACATTCATCTCCGCCGTAAAAAATAGTGGCGGAGCGAGGCCCGGTCTTTTAACGAGTAATGCGTGATCAGCCTTATACCGAAAGAGGCCCACACAATATTATATATAGCGTCAAAAATACAGCCCCATTATCCGAAATAATGAGGCTGCGTTTAGCATTGACGGGCTATTCAACCCTTACGGGTTCGTGATAAGGTATATCTGCCCACAGCCGGAGTTGGATTTGCAATTTTTTATCCTTATTGCGATCTCCGATGCGCTTGAAAACATAGATATTTTCATCGCCTACAGATTTGATTTTCTCTATTTCAACCCAGTCAAATACAGTTACTTTAGAGAAAATGCCGGGAGATTCATACGTAATCTCTGCATAAGGGGTTTTTGTGGGATTTCCTTCGAAAACGATCTCTCCCAAGTTGGTTTTTGTCGCCTTTTCCACGATCTTCAAATCGGAAATTCTACTACTCAAACCGCGTACACGCAGCGTATCTTTTGAATGCGCTTCCGTCAGCTCAAATAAAGTCTTATTAGGAAGAGGTACTTCGCCTCCCATTGGCGGTAAATCCTCTTTATGACAAGCAGAAAACAGCGACGCACCACATAGCAGCAAAAGAGCTAAGGCAGGAAAAATAACTTTGTGTTTCATATCTAACATTTTAAGAATTTACTTCATCTCTTCCGGGTAGGCAAAAGAATAAAATTTGACAAAATACGGATAAATTCTATCGTTCGCATTCATAGGAGGCTCCCAAGTTTTATCTGAGCACAAAATATACGCATCTTTATATTTGGGTTGATCTAACTCTCCCCATCCATAATTTATATGCAGATAACATGAATGAATACTTCTCCTATACTTTATATATCCATCCGCTATAAAAGCATGCCCAACGTATTCTTGATACTTATTTTTTCTGCAAGCACTAACAATGATTACCCCGTGCGGAGAATCTAACGCTCTAAATAGATTCTTCTCTCCATAATATTTTATCCCATACCGAGAAAATAAAGGAATCAAGCCATTGGGATCTGCTGAAGAATATTCAGTACCATAACATGTATTAATCGTCTTCCCTATATAACTCACAAAATGAGCTATTTCATCTATAACTTGTTCTGAAGGGAAGTCTTTTACGGCTTCGTCCCAAGATGAAATCATATCTGTTTGAGGGCGTAAAACAGTCAAAGCTTGCGCACCAGCAATTGCCACACAGCCAGCTACAGCTGATACCCCGTCTTTTGTGAAACAGTACCTATTGTAAGGAGGACATTGATACCAAAAAACCTTACATTTAGGCTTGAGCTTCTTGTCTATTTTTTCATATTGCCGCCAATTAAAGTCCAAGGTTTCTTGATCTGCAGTAGATGAATTTTCATACTCATCCTTTCCAATCTTTACGACCCCGTTAAACTCATGCGTGGTCGTATCAATTTTAACTATATTGTTTGGCTCTGATCCATTCTCCTTTGGGAAATATCCTATAGGATTAACCAACCCCTTTTTTTCGGCCACAAGAACCAGACCTTTGTTTTCATTCAACGAAACCATATACAAACTATAAGCTGTCGAATCATTCTGCGCACCTCGTGTTAAAGTACTCTTTGAATCAACCTGCTTAATGCTTTTAACTGATAGGGTTGAAACCACATTACCTCGAGAAGAGCGACTTCCATCAATGCTACCCACAAATGATAGTGCAGCTTGTTCTACGGCACTAAGATTTGATTTCTCCACTCTTTGAAACGATGCACTATCGTCAGAACTGCAAGCAGACAAGGCAAAAACAGCAAAGAACAGCGCAAAAAAAGTTTTTTTCATAATATTTAAAATTTATTTTTCATTCTGCGTCACTTTGATTTAAGATGATGCAAC
>JABZGO010000291.1 GCA_015259305.1 Alloprevotella tannerae
CCTTTACCGGCGCGAATCGTATCCTGCAAAGGCTTATCCGCTTGCGGCACATCGCGGAAAGGCCCTCCGTTGGAAGCCAGACAGAGCGCCACAAAAGTAACCAGGAAAGCGAGTATTTTCGATCTCAAATTCGTACAAATGTAGGCCGCAAAAATACAAAGAAATTTGTGTAAAAGCGGAACAAAGGGGCAGAATCGTATCAACTGACAACAAGAAAGAAAACAACTTTTTCTGCTTTTACAACTTATTAATAAGCCCTCCCGCCGTGGTTGGCAGAAGGGCAAAAGGGGATATGCGCCAAGTATAGCGCCCGATAAGTCCGGCGGCAATGACTATGGCTTCATTACTTTCTTTCCGCCGACAATGTAAATGCCGGCCGGCTGATCTTTCAGTTCGCCTGCACAGCGGAGGCCTTGCGCCGTATAGATTCCGCGCTTAGCCGCTGTCGCAATGTTCGGCGCAGAGATATTCGTATTGTCGCGCGTAATTTCTACCCAGTCGGTCACGACTTTTCCCTCCGCATCAACAAGGACGTAGTTAATGTGCTTATTGTTTTCAAACGAAGTCCAGTAAGCGCCCGCGGGAGCCGTAACTTTACAACCTACAAACTCAGGCGCAGTATCCCACACCCAGGTGATACTGCCTGCATAAGCATCGCGATTACTCTCGCCGCCACCTTTGGCGCGCACGTTGCAATTTTTGAACTTCCAATAGCCGGAACCTAAACCATAGACGCCGCCGCAAGCTTCCAAGTCGCAGCCGTCGACGACGATAGTTCCCCAGTTGAAGATCGCGCGGCGGAAGCCTTCTTGTGGCACAGACATCGCCCCGTTCACCACCAATTTTCCGCTGCCTTTAATCGTAATATTGCAGTTCTTGTCATTAAACAAACCCCAATAACTTTCTGACGTGATACTATTGTTGCCCACGACGTTAATCGTCAAATCTTTGATCAAGCTTTCGAGGCCCACACACTCCGGCACAATCGTTTTGATCGTTGCATTTTCAAGCGTCAGCGTATTGGTTGCCGGATCAAACTTCACCGTCCCGCTCACGCCTTGAATCGTAGAGAGATCGTTACAGTTTTGGGATGTCACTCTTGTACCAATAATTGCCATGTCATAATAGTCCTGCGCCTGCACCTGCTGAGGCAAAGCAAAAGGCGCGACAAGTAGTGCCACGATAGCAGCAATGTTCTTTTTGAGTAAAGGTTTGTGCATTTTTTTCGTGTCTCCCCGTTAAAGCTCCTTGCGGAGTAATGCCGTATCGGAAACTCGGGCATTAGGTTTTACGTTTGTTTTAGTTGTATTTTCAAGCAAGCGCTCTGCATACATCAGAGTTTAGATGCCTACATCACACTCGTTTACCTGGTCGCGTTTCTCTTTTGAGGTTTACATTTTTACCTTTGCAAAGATAATAGTATTATGTCTGTACCCCAAACATGTCGCGACGTTTTCACTTTCGGCCGCACTTCTGAAGCGCAAAGCTGAGGTTTCAGCACTATTTTCTTAGAGACTTACTGCGCGCCGCCGGTAGCTTGCCACGGATAATCCATTGCTCATCTTGAGCCTATTGACTTGAAAAAGGCTAACTTTGTGCCACTCGCAGCAAACTCAAAATACGATGTCGCGCCTTCTGTCCTTTCTTTTCAGCATTCTCTTTAGCTTGTGGAGCTTTGAGGCTTATGCGCAAGTGCCGCAAGTTCACGACAGTGCCGCCGCCTTGCGCGAGGTCGTTGTGCGCGCCCCGCTTCCCCAGCGCGAAGTCGTGGCGCCGCAGCGCTTAGAAGGCGCTCGTCTGCACGCGCTCAAAGGGACTTCCGTGGCGGATGCCTTGCGCTATTTCTCAGGTTTGCAGATCAAAGACTATGGCGGCATTGGTGGACTCAAGACTATCGACGTCCGCAGTATGGGTAGCAGTCATCTCGGCGTGTTTTACGATGGCCTACCCTTGGGCAATGCGCAAAACGGACAAACGGATCTTGGTCAATTCTCTTTGGAAAACGTCGAGGTCGTCTCATTATATAATGGACAGCGCACGGGCGTCCTCCAATCTGCGGCTGAGTTTGGACACGCAGCAGCCC
>JABZGO010000292.1 GCA_015259305.1 Alloprevotella tannerae
TTATAAGGTTGACAGGCAGGTTATTGATGACCCGAGAGCATATCAGGGCGTGGTTTACCTCCCACTCCGCCACATCATCCTTCCTGAGGGAATTCAGGAAATTGGAGACTTTGCTTTCTCAAGGATGAAATTAGAACAAATAAACCTCCCCAAAAGTTTGAGAAAGCTTGGTCGTTTCAGTTTTTCAAGCTGCCATTGGCTGAGTACCGATCCTTTGATTATCCCGGATGGGATCACGTCTATTCCACCACAATGCTTTATAAATTGCCAATGCTTCAAGAAATTGGTGTTACCCTCTACACTTAAAGTTATTGGCGAATCAGCTTTCTACAACACAAGAATAGAGGAGGTAAACTTGCCAGAGGGATTGGAGAAAATCGAGCAAGGTGCCTTTGCCGGCTGTAATATAAAAAAAGTGATAATACCTGCTTCCCTAAATGAATTACCCGGATTTCTTTTTTCTATGTGTCCCTATCTGAAAGAAATTTATATTCCCAATCACATTACAAAAATTCCCAGCTCTTTTGCTTCCTGGTGTCCTTTGCTTGAAAAGGTGAATATTCCCAAGTCTATAATAGAAATTGGAGTTGACGCTTTCGCAGGCGATGTAAAACTTAAACCGATAGACTTGCCGGAAGGACTAAAACACATAGAGCAGGATGCTTTATGGTACTGTGCAATTGATTCCATCGTTTTCCCTGCTTCGTTGGAATATTTGGGTGGAGGAAGTTGTGCAAATTGGAAATACATAAAAAAAATATATTCCCTTGCACCAATACCTCCTTATTGTGCAGAAGACATGGATAATCCCGGTGATGGACCATTTCACGGATATACGCCGAACGATGTTCCTCTCTACGTTCCCATCGGTTCGGGAGAAAAATATCGGCAGGCTTTCGGCTGGAACTACTTCACGAACATCATTGAAACAGACAAGTTCCCAACCGGAATCGTTTCGCCTAAGATGGGCAACAACGAGCCTTGTAAGGTGTATGGAAGAGATGGCAAACTTGTCATAGAGACGCCTCAAAAACTTTCTGCTCCCATTCATTATGTTGTGTATGCAGTCAATGGTCAGGTGGTGGCGCAAGGCACACTGAATACATCGTATAGTTTGTCCACATTGGCTAAAGGCATTTATATTGTGCGCATTGGCAACACTATACACAAAGTACGCTTATAATATGACATACGATAATGATAGTTGCCTTGTAGACTAAAACTACAAGGCAATTATTATATGGTTTGCATCAAGTGTACAAGCATATCCACCCAACTGCACGCACAAAAAAATTGCCGGACATCTAACAAGTTTACGCGTCTATTTGTCAACTTGAAAAAATTACTTACTTCCGCATAACCTTAAAGCCAAATCTCTAAGTTTGCAGTATGAATTGCAACAAACAAAGAGGTTGGACTTAAGCCCTTACAGCAACTAATTCAGATAATAGCACAAAGAAACACAAAAAAATCGATATTAAAATTTGGAAATAAAAGACTCCTTATTTAATTTTGTCATCAAAGGGATCACTGCCTGATCATATATAACTAAAAACCTCTTTGCAACGAAACAACTTTCTACTATATGGATGTTTTTTGGCACATTCGCTGAAATCCACGATTCAGATAGCGCGCCCCCACTCCTATTATCCACTACCGGATTAAGCTGTACCTGCTTACATCAACCTATCGATGGGCGGCAGCTTTAAGATCAGTCTCTAACCTACCATTTTTAATATTTAAACTAACTAATTATGAAGAAGAAAACATTACTTTCAGCAGCGTTGGCACTCATTACCACCGCAGCAATGGCACAGCCCGTTTACAATATGAAAGTAACAAAGAACGATGGGACGTCCATTGTCATTCCGGTCAAAGACGTAGCCGACGTTACGTTTAATACGGTCGAGAATCGAGAGATGACGTTCAAGTCGGGCGTAGGTAGCTTTGTACATCGCGACCAGCAGTCGAACACGGCCGTTTATCTGCTTGAACTCTCTACCAACATCTTTGGCGACAACACAACCATGCCGATGTCAAAGCTCTACATAACCCTTCTTGGCAAGGCCGATACCGTGAAC
>JABZGO010000293.1 GCA_015259305.1 Alloprevotella tannerae
GGATTATGAATGCTTAGGTCTGAATGTTTTAGGTGTAAATGCTAGCGAAAAATTCTTTAAGGAGTTGGCCGGTGTCACAGATCCAGAAAAGAAACGAAAGATTATCGGCAAAGGCTTTATTGATGTATTCGAAGAAGAAGCGAGAAAGATAACAGATGCTAAATGGTTGGCTCAAGGCACTATTTATCCGGACCGCATCGAGAGCTTAAACATTACGGGAAAAACAATCAAGAGCCATCACAATGTAGGAGGGTTGCCAGAAGAGTTAAACCTGCAACTCTGCGAACCGCTTGAATGGCTGTTTAAGGATGAAGTAAGACGCGTGGGCTACGAGCTAGGAATGCCTGAGCACCTAATCAAGCGTCACCCATTTCCCGGCCCTGGTTTGGCCGTGCGCATTTTGGGCGACATCACGCCCGAAAAAGTAAGTATCTTGCAAGAGGCTGACGACATTTATATAAAAGGATTGCACGACTGGAAGGTAAAAGACAATAACGGAAACGAGGTTGAACTTTACGATTTAGTATGGCAAGCCGGCACAATCCTATTACCCATTAAGAGCGTAGGCGTTATGGGCGATGAACGTACTTATGAACAAGCTGTAGCCTTGCGCGCAGTAACTAGTTCTGATGCAATGACTGCAGATTGGGCTCGCCTTCCCTACGAATTTATGGCTAAAGTTTCCAATGATATCATACGTAAGGTTAAGGGAGTTAATCGAGTATGTTACGATATCTCCTCAAAACCCCCCTCAACCATCGAATGGGAGTAGGCTATTATTATGCAGACTAAAAAGTATTTTGCGTGGTAAGAAGACCATATTAGGGGCAAATCCTACGGTCTTCATACCCAATATAGCAAAGCTCTTATATCATCAAAGCCCTTCATACCAGTCAAGCGATATGAAGGGCTTAAAAATGTCTACACCACACACCTTATCTACGGACCTACATTTACAACGATAGAGCAATCCCACTCATCATCTACAAACACTCCTTACATTTACAATTCCCCCAAGATTTATTGAGCAACATAGGAGGTAAAACGACATAGCTCAATGCTCTGTAAAGAAGATGATTATTTAGAGTTTTATTCCATCTAACAATTGGTTAGCAATGATTTACACACATTCACATCTTGTCGTTTTTATGTACATCTATGAGAAAAAGAATGTACCATCATAGAAGTACGATTGTACGCTCGTGAAAGTACAAACATACCCTTGTGAAAGAACATCAAAAAAGTTTGTCGGAAACTATCGGGAACTTAATTATGACACAAAAATCATCCAGCTTTCTACTCAACAATCTAATCAGCATCTGTTTATATAATATCCTCATGATCCCATAGCTTAATATAGGTCATTAGTAAAAAGGTGTAGCAAACACATAATGATCTGCAAACTATTTCATTGCCCACTAGAATTTATATGATAAGGTAAAAGTTGAATGGTCTTCTGATAACTGCCACATTTTCTTTTTTACTTATTCTCAAACATAGGCAGCTACCCGCTGTCGGAATTAAGCCAGTGCATACTTGACTCTTCCTATGGGTTTATTATTGATATGATTTAAATATTGCATAGCGGTAAACGCACTGATTTTCCCAATGATTCTTGTGAACAATCCTACAGCTTGCTTTGCGTAGTTACGACAAATCATAAATTGATCACACATTTGCGAGAAGTCTGTTTCTATCCTTTTTCTCGCCTTTGCAAAAAGAATAAATGTTGGTTTCCATTTCTTTTGATTGTGCCGATAAGAAACTTTTAATCTGATATTTGCCGTTTCAAATAAATCCATTTGCACTACGGCACTAATGTAGCCTCTATCGCCAAGGATGTAGCAGTCAAGGTATTCATATTTTATGTCTTGCAAATAAAATATGTCGTGGACATTAGCCTTTGTTAGGTCAAAAGAATGTATTAACCCCAATTCGGTTTAAGGTCCCCTCCTTTATTCCTCATTTTATAGTCCACAACGATTCTTTCGACCTTGTTGTAGGCCGAAGATTCATTGTTTCACGCAGGTAGGTTTAGAAAAGTGTGAGCTGCTTCACTTCTGCTTCCCCATCCATC
>JABZGO010000294.1 GCA_015259305.1 Alloprevotella tannerae
GTATTATATAATGTGTAGCCCTCATTTTTTTTTTCTATCTTCGCGGCCGAAAAGTGAGCATCGGCAGAATCCGCTTGCGCCGTTGTCGCTGCCGGATAGTTTCTTTCGGCAGGTTTTGTCGGAGTAGCGGAAACAAGAAGAGGAATACGTAACATGACGGAAAGACAAAAGAACTTGGTGATTGTGGAGTCGCCCGCAAAAGCCAAAACCATTGAGAAATTTTTAGGACAAGACTACAAAGTAATGTCCTCTTATGGTCATATACGCGACCTGAAGAAGAAAGATTTTGGGGTCGACTTAAAAACGTTTGAGCCTCAGTATGAAATACCCGACGATAAGAAGAAAGTAGTGGCCGACTTGCGGGCCGCAGCCAAGAAAGCCGAGACTGTATGGCTGGCATCCGATGAAGACCGCGAAGGAGAAGCCATCAGTTGGCACCTCGCGAAAGTCTTAAAGTTGGACCCCGAGGCCACCAACCGCATCGTCTTTCACGAAATTACGAAGCCGGCGATCCTGTCGGCTATCCAAGCGCCGCGCCATATTGACCTGCGGCTCGTAGATGCGCAGCAAGCGCGCCGCGTCTTAGACCGCCTGGTCGGTTTCAAACTTTCGCCGATTCTGTGGCGCAAGGTGCGTCCCAGCCTTTCAGCCGGCCGCGTGCAGAGCGTGGCCGTTCGCCTCGTCGTGGAGCGAGAGCGCGAAATCGCAGCCTTTCAGTCGGAGGCTTCTTTCCACGTTTCCGCGCTGTTTACCTTGCCCGAGCCCCAAGGTGAATCAGTATTGCTGAAAGCGGAATTGCGCAAAAACTTCAAAACAAAAGCCGAAGCCCAAGCCTATCTTGAGGCTTGCAAGCAGGCCGCCTTTACGGTGGAGGCCGTAACCAAGACGCCGGCAAAGCGAAAGCCCGCGCCGCCCTTCACCACTTCGACCTTGCAGCAGGAAGCTGCACGCAAGTTGGGCTATCCTGTGGCGCTGACGATGCGCCTCGCACAGACCTTATACGAAGCCGGACTCATTACTTACATGCGTACCGACTCGATGAACTTGTCGGGCCTTTGCCTATCGGCTTGCAAGGAGGTCATCAATGCGACGATGGGGCAAGGCTACCACAAGAGCCGACAGTATCATACGAATGCGCTCGGTGCGCAGGAGGCGCACGAAGCTATTCGCCCGACGGATATGGCGGCGCGGGAAATAGCCGGAACAAAGCAAGCGCAGCGCTTGTATGAATTGATCTGGAAGCGGACGATCGCTTGCCAAATGGCTGACGCGGAACTCGAGCGGACGACGATCGAAATCGCCGGCACAGGCTTGGCGGAACCATTTATCGCTACGGGCGAGGTGGTTAAGTTTGATGGTTTCTTAAAAGTATATCGCGAAAGCAGCAATGAGGATGAAGAGCGCACAGAGAGCGGCCTGCTGCCCCCAATAGAGAAAGGGGCTACGCTGCAGCGCTCCGAAATAACGGCTACAGAGCGCTTTACGCAGCATCCGGCCCGCTATAATGAGGCATCGCTGGTGCATAAACTTGAAGAATTGGGCATCGGTCGCCCGTCGACTTATGCGCCTACGATCTCCACCATACAGCAGCGCGAATATGTGGTAAAGGAGGATCGGCCGGGAAGCAAGCGTAAATATAATGTGCTCGCTTTGCGCGGCGAAAAATTGTCGGACACGACTAAAACCGAGACTTACGGCGCGGAGAAGAATAAATTGTTCCCGACAGATGTGGGCCTCGTCGTCAATGACTTCCTCTTGCACGCGTTTCCGGAGATTATGGATTATAACTTCACGGCGAAAGTGGAGAAGGACTTTGACCAAGTGGCCGAAGGAAACGAGGATTGGCAAGAATTGCTGCGACGTTTCTATGGTCATTTCGATCCGCAGGTAGAAAAAATCTTGCAGGAAAAAACGGCGCATAAGGCAGGCGAAAGAGAACTGGGCACTGATCCGACCACAGGACTGCCCGTCTGCGTCAAAATAGGGCGCTTCGGCCCGATGGCCCAACTCGGAGCAGCGGGAGAAGAGGAAAAACCGCGCTTCGCACGCCTTAAACCGGGACAAAGTATTGAGA
>JABZGO010000295.1 GCA_015259305.1 Alloprevotella tannerae
GCACGCTCTTCGACCTGCGTCCTTACGCCATCGAGGAGCGCCTCAAGCTCCGCACGCCTATTTATACCGAAACGGCGAATCACGGACATATGGGCCATCAGCCGCGCTTCAAGACCAAGACTTTCAAATGTAAAGGCCAACCCGACAAGCAGATCGAAGTAGAACTCTTCACGTGGGAGAAACTCGATTACGTCGACAAGATAAAGGCTGCTTTCGGCCTCTGACAATACACCTGTGGAGCGCCCCTACTTGACGCTCCGCAGGCACTTCAAGTTGAAAAAAAGAATGAAGATCACTGTTTACGCAGCTTCCAGCGGCCAATTGGGCCAAGCCTACATCGATGCCGCACAAAGCCTCGGGCGCCTCATAGCCGCCAAGGGCTATACGCTGATCAACGGCGCCGGACGTATGGGCCTGATGGGCGCATCGTGCGATGCCTGCCTCGCTGCCGGCGGAGAGGCGCTCGGCATCATTCCTCGCTTTATGGTGGAGCAAGGTTGGCAGCACTCGTCGCAGCCACTCCTGATTACGGCAGATATGCACGAGCGCAAAGAGAAGTTGGCCGGCTTATCGGATGCCTGCATCGCCCTGCCCGGCGGCGTCGGCACGCTCGAAGAATTGATGGAGATTATCACGTGGAAACAACTCGGCCTCTACCTCAAGCCCGTCATTATCCTCAATACGTGCGGCTATTATGATCCGCTGTTGTCCCAACTGGACCGCGCGGCCGATGAGCGCTTTATGCGCGAAGGGCACAAGGCGATTTGGCGCGTAGCAGCCACACCGGAAGAGGCCATACTGCTGGCAGAGACCACGCCGCTTTGGGACAAAAGCGTGCAGAAGTTTGCCGCGCTCACCTAACCCAACCTCCTCACCCCGCTTATACATCTATATATTATGGTGCAGCAAGACAGTTTACAAATAGACCAAGGTCAGACCGCCGCAAAAGCGATCTCGACGGCTGCACCCCATCGCTATACGCGCATCAAGATGGAGCCGCTCAAGGCGGATACGGGTTTCGTCGAACATACCGAGCCGCAACTCGCGGGTGCCCCAAGTGTGCGGCCGGCCGACCCGCAATCTGGACTCTTCAACACGGATTCGACGATGATACGCGGACTTTACGGCAAGGCCTTGCTGCATAGCGATTTCGACGACAGCTTACGCGCTCACACAGCGATTGTGCCTTACCGCGACCAAGGCATTGCGGGCGATCCCGTTCCTTATCGTTTTCGCACGGACAACTATGTTACGATCGCCCTACTCCTCGACTTCTTCCTCGGCGTCTTGGTGATCGCTCGCTCGCGGCGCTATCTGGCCAACAGCATCAAGCATTTCTTTCGCCCTTACGACCATCGAAATATGTTCACGGAGCGCAACGCCACGGCACTCCACGGCCAACTCTTCCTCATCTTACAGACCTGCTTTATACTCGGCGTATTGACGTTCGACTTCGTGCAGAATCTCCTGCCGGAAGTGTTTAACATCGTCTCGCCTTATACCATCTTGCTCGCCTCTTCCGGCATCTTCGCCGCCTTCTATCTATTGAAAATCATCCTCTACTATTTGATCAACAACGTCTTCTTCGACCACGACGTCATCTCCACTTGGCGCAAGACCTACTTGCTCTCGGTCTTCGCGCTGGGCATCGCCTTCTTCCCGATCGCCCTGCTGGTTGTCTATTTCGACCTCTCCTTCAGCGCCCTCCCTACAATTGTCCTCATAGTACTCAGCATCAACAAACTCTTGTTGACTTACAAGGCTTTCCACATTTTTTCCGGCTATAAAATGTCCGGAATCCATATTATTTTGTACCTTTGCACCCTGGAAATACTACCATTGTTCGCCTTGTGGCGCGCTTTGGTTTATTCGCTAAACAGCTTGACTGCTATCGAGTAAGTATTCAAAGTCACGATGATAAAAAAAATCCTCATTTCGCAGCCCTATCCCACGTCCGAGAAGTCTCCTTATTTTGATATAGAAAAGAAATACGGCGTTGAAATCATTTTTCATCCGTTTATCAAAGTAGAAGGACTCAGCGCAAAAG
>JABZGO010000296.1 GCA_015259305.1 Alloprevotella tannerae
CGCATATATGAATCACGTCTTCCCGGATAAGAGCGAATTAGCCTTGCACGCCGAGGTTAATTATAGCCATACGCGCAATGATCTCAATACGCTGCGCCGCTTGCGCTACTTCCGCACGGCCGGCAGCAACGCCTATGAGAATCAGTATTTACGCTCGCCCGAGCGGAGTTTGAAAACGTCTGCGACGCTCTATTATAATAAATGGTTGAGCAAGCAAGCGCTATTCACCTTCGAATATGGCTTTGAGTATAAGCGAGGTCTGCGTCGGCGCGACTTATTTCGACTTGATCGCCTGCCGGAATATGCCAACCCCGACGCCGTACAAATCGATTACCACGCCCCTGAAGAGCAGCGACTCCTATCTGTGTTTGATCCGATCAGTAGTTATCGCCACCATTTCCGCGAAACGAACAATTCAGCCGAAGCTTCCATCCTCTTGAGGTGGGGAAAGTTCAGCTTTAAGCCCGAACTGGGTTGGGAATATGCGAATGAGCGCATCGAATATCGCCAAGGCAGCATCGATACTACGGCTGTGCGCCATCAGCATCTGTTTGCTCCTTATCTGAAAGTCGAGTATAAATTCTCGCCGACTTCAATTCTTGAGGCTAACTATGGTTATAAGACCACTCCGCCCGAATTGATCAATACAATAGCTTATGTAGACAAGAGCGATCCGCTCTTTATACGTCGCGGTAACCCATTTTTGCTCAGCACACACGAGCATCAAGCTGCGCTGGCTTATTATGGCAATTTTACGAACCACGAGCAGAGCGTCATGTTTTTATTGCAGTTTAATAAGTATAAGAATCCGGTGCAGACGACTTTCTTCTACGATCCCGCAACAGGCGTTATGCAGACGAGCTTCGCCAATGTGCGTGGTGGCTATGATTTTATACTGCGAACCAATTACTCGCGCGCACTGAACGACCAACTGACGCTTGCCAATTACTTAAATATTTATTCCTTGCGCAGCTATGCCTATCTTACCGGTACGAATCCGAGCCTGCCGCTCCTGCTCAACAAGCGCCATCAATGGATTTGGAGCGATGGAATCGACCTCCAATACCAGCAAGATGCTTGGGATATTAAAGGACACGCACTCTTTTCTTACTCTCGCAATATAGATGATCAGGCCATCAACGCCTATCCTCACGACCTCTTCTATAAATATGGCGTCACTGCAAAATATCATTTGCGGGCTTGGACTTTCTATACGCAGCTCAATGTGATCAATCGCCATGGTTATAATCTCAGTGCGAACAGACGCCATATGTTTATCTGGGGCACAGGTGCAACTCTGAAAACCTTGAAAGGAAGAGGTCGGATACAGCTTGATGTAGATGACATCTTGAATCAACAAACGTATTACGAAACTTCGCTTAACGCCTATCAACGTACAGAGCAGTGGCACAACGGAATGCATCACTATGTGCGACTTTCGTTTAGCTATGACTTTGATCCCAAAGGCAAAAAGTAGGCTGCCGAGTTCGCGGCATCCGCTTGTGCGTGCTTGGTGTTGAATATCTGTTTACAACAAGCCCGATTATCCGCCGATAGTCGGGCTTTATTGTGGCCTTGCATCAAGTTGCCCCCTGCTTCGTCTTATGATTCTCCGGAGATGATTGCATACGAAGATCCTACCAACCGCAGCGCTTACAGCAGGTCTGCATCGATGCGAAACAAACGCTTTACTTCTCATAACGAGCGTTAATCGCTGTTAGTCGTTTGCTCCTTTTCGTTTCATCGCTACTTGTCGTTGTTCGCTAAAATATTGATTCTTAGTGTTTCTGTTCTTCTGCTGACTTCTCTGTGGCATATACTTTTATTGTTTGGTGGCGGCAAACTATCGTATGCTGGTACCAAACTATCGTTTGCCGCCACCAAACAATGGTTTGCTGCCGGCAAACCATCGACTGATGCGTGCTGCGCAAACAAAGGCGAGGAGAGAAAGATGGAAAATGAGCTTCGGCTATGAAGATTCAAGCTCCGGTCGTCAACGAAAAGCGGCGGTCTGAGGCGCTATCCGG
>JABZGO010000297.1 GCA_015259305.1 Alloprevotella tannerae
CCATTACGCCCATGACCTCACGCTCGGCAAGCCCACCCGCGTACTCATCGCGGCCAATGCAGTCAATGGCACCAAAGGCGGCATCGGCGCCGCTTATCTCTCCAACATCATCGCAGCAACCGGCCTCTCCGGACGCCCATCACCCGCGCCCACACTAAAGCCGCTCGTCGTGCAACGCCTTTACAACCGCCACGAGAGTTATAAAGTCAATATGATCCCTGCTCTTATGGCAATGATAATGATCATGATTTGCGGTTTTCTACCGGCGCTTAACATCGTAGGCGAGAAAGAAGCCGGAACAATTGAGCAAATCAACGTCACGCCCGTCCGTAAGTGGCTTTTTATCCTTGCCAAACTCATTCCTTACTGGGTAATCGCACTCATCGACTTCAGTATTTGCCTGCTACTCGCTTGGCTTCTTTATGGCATCACACCGGTCGGCAGCATCGCGCTGCTGTTCGTTTTCGCCATCGCGTTGGCTATCGTCTTTAGTAGCATTGGATTGATCATCTCTAATTACAGTGATTCGCTCCAGCAGGCTATGCTTGTGATGTGGTTTACGCTGGTTTGTATGATGCTCCTCAGCGGACTCTTTACGCCGGTGCGCAGTATGCCTGATTGGGCACAGATCCTCACCTACGCCAATCCCGTTCGCCACTATATGGACGCAGCGCGCACAATCTCTATCCGCGGCTCGGCTTTCTCTGGTGTTGTTCTTCAATTTTCTATCCTCGCAGTCATGGGCATCATCTTGGCCTCATTGGCCGTGAAAAGCTATAAGAAGAACGAATGAGTCGCACATTTTAAGCGTTTGTTAGCGGCAATACGAAAGCAAAACAAAGAATAAGGGAACTTATACTTCCTCAAATAAATCAGAATGTTTACCTTCGCACACCTAAACAAACTCTATCGAAACACTATGAGAAATATTCTCGCGGCTCTCTTACTCCTCTGCACTTTAGGGGCAGGAGCGCAAACTACGGAACAAATCAATAAAGACTTCAAAGCGCGCTATAAAGCCACGCCGTGCGCATTGCCCGCACAAGCCTTGCAGCAAGCCAAGAGCGAAGAGGCGCGCCAAGCCCTCAAGTTCCTATATGCTTATATGTATTGGCCCGACGTGGTCGACTATGAGCCGAGTTTCTTCGTCCGGCAAACGGAAGCCGCTTTGCGTGCTCGGCGCGAAATGCCTTGGGGTCAACGCGTGCCACAGCGCGAGTGGCAGCATTTCGTCCTGCCCGTACGCGTGAACAACGAAGCCTTGGATAGTTTCCGCACCACCTGCTATGAAGCCCTGAAAGCACGCGTTGCCGGTTTATCAATGTACGATGCCATCTTAGCCGTCAACCATTGGTGCCACGAATATGTCACCTACAAGCCCTCCGATGGCCGCACCAGTTCACCGCTGGCTTCTATGCGAACGGCTACGGGGCGTTGCGGCGAGGAGTCTACGTTTACGGTAGCCGCTTTGCGCGCAGTCGGCATTCCGGCGCGCCAGGTTTATACGCCGCGATGGGCGCATACAGACGACAACCACGCGTGGGTTGAAGCTTGGGCCGATGGCCGATGGTACTTCCTCGGGGCTTGCGAGCCGGCTGCCCGACTTAACGTAGCCTGGTTCAACCGTCCGGCTTCGCGCGGCATACTTATGAACACGACGGTACTCGGAAAATACGATGGGCCTGAAGAAGTTTTAGAGCGCCATCCCAATCGGACAACCATTAACGTGACGGAAAATTACGCCCCTACGGCTACAACAAACGTTACAATTGTCGACGATCAAGAACGTCCCGTCAAGGGCGCAAGCGTGCAGTTCCGACTCTACAATTACGCTGAATTTTACGTCCTCAAATCAATGCAAACAGCCGCCGATGGTAAGGCTTCGCTCCTTTCCGGCTTGGGCGACCTGATCGTATGGGCCACATACAAAGGCCGCTATGGCTTTGCCAAAGTCCACGCCGGCGAAAAGGCGACGATAAAGTTGGATCGTAAACCCGGCGACCGCTATGAGGTGGATCTCAACA
>JABZGO010000298.1 GCA_015259305.1 Alloprevotella tannerae
CAACGTGGTTGAAGAACCGATTACTCTCTATTGGGGTTCGGACAATTAATAATATTGTTGACATAACTAATTATGTGATGTTTGCATATGGGCAACCGCTTCATTGTTTTGATGCTGATATGGTCAAAGGCAATAAGGTTATTGTGAGGACTTGCTCAGCAGGTGAACCATTTGTTACCCTAGATGGTGAAGAGCACAAGCTAGATAGCAAAGATTTAGCTATTTGCAATGCAGAAGATCCAATGTGCATTGCGGGAATTTTGGGAGGAAAAGGTTCTGGTACTTACGAGACGACGAAGAATGTCTTGTTTGAAAGTGCTTACTTTAATCCAACTTGGATTCGTAAAAGTGCCCGTCATCACGGCATCAGTACGGATGCTAGTTTCCGTTTTGAGCGTGGTATAGATCCTGAAGGGCAGATATATGCGTTAAAGGTTGCGGCCCTGTTGGCGAAAGAATTGTCCGGAGGTAAGATTTCTATGGAGATTAAAGAAGTTAATCCCATCAAGCAACCTTCTCATTTTACTGTTGACTTGTCTTACAAATATATACATGAGGTAATCGGAATAGAAATTCCAGCCGAAATTGTAAAGGAGATTGTTACCTCTCTTGAAATGCAGATTGCCGAAGAGACAGAACAAGGATTGCGACTTCTTGTTCCATCTTATCGAGTTGATGTGCAACGCCCCTGTGATGTTGTAGAGGATATTTTACGTATTTATGGCTACAACAACATCGGTTTACCTAAGCAGATGAATACTTGCCTAACAATTCAGGGTGAAGAAGACCGCTCCTACAAATTGCAAAATTTGATTTCGGAGCAATTGGTTGGACAGGGCTTTAATGAAATTATGAATAACTCTTTGACGAAAGAGAGTTATTATACTGAATTAAATGCCTATAAAAATGAGCATCTTGTTCATATAATGAATCCATTAAGTGGAGATTTGAATGTGCTCAGACAGACGCTGCTTTTTGGTGGAATGGAATCCATTACGCGTAATGTAAACCGCAAGACTTCTAATCTAAGGTTTTTTGAAATAGGCAAATGCTATCGCGTTGATGCTAAACAGCAAAATGCAGAAGGTAAAGACGAAGAGCAAACTGCTAAAACAGTAAACCTCTATTCGGAGTCTTATCATTTAGGCTTGTGGATTACCGGAAAACGTGTCGAAAACAACTGGGCGCATCCAAATGAAGAGTCCAGCGTATTTGAATTAAAAGGCTACATACAAGACATTTTAGTTCGATTAGGCCTTTCTTTTAAAGGGCTCAAGACGGAAGAATCAGATAATAACCTTTTCAGCAAAGGACTCGTCTTAAAAGACAGGAACGATAAAGTCCTATTAGAATTTGGTGTGGTGGCTCGCCGCATTAATGCTTTATTCGACTTAGACCAAGAAGTATATTTTGCCGATTTGCATTGGGATGAATTGATGCGTAAGACAGCGAAAACTAAGGTGGAATTTGTAGAAATAGCCAAATATCCATCCGTAAGTCGCGACTTAGCCTTATTGGTTGATAAAACCGTGAAGTTTGCAGAGATTGAACGGATTGCATTTGAAGCAGAGCGAAAATTGCTCAAATCAGTTACGCTTTTTGACGTGTACGAAGGGAAAAATTTGGGGGCTGATAAGAAAAGCTATGCTGTCAACTTTACGCTCCAAGATGAGAATAAGACTTTGAATGATAAGCAAACGGAAGCTGTTATGAATAAGATTATTCAGCAACTTCAGAAGCAGCTAAACGCTACATTGAGATAAACAGATAACAAACAAACATCGAAATATAAAATTATGGGAAGAGCTTTTGAGTATAGAAAGGCCGCCAAATTAAAACGCTGGGGGCATATGGCGCGAGCTTTTACAAAGATCGGAAAAGATATGTGTAAGGGACATATGGCCTCCAGTGATAAATTAATATATATAAATTAATATAACAATCTAGGATATTCTTAAATTAACATAATCATTAAGGGTATTCTACCTCGTAAATCACAAGGTTAAGT
>JABZGO010000299.1 GCA_015259305.1 Alloprevotella tannerae
CAAATATACGAAATAACTTCCTATTATACAATGAATTAACAAATAAAATACACACCAATCGCTGTGCAAAGGTCTCCTTCAGTAATACCACAAAACCACAAGGACAGACTTCCGGCAAACATAACATCAACCTCCCGCCATCGCATCATAATATTGGCCGATAGCCTCATCTGCCACGCATTGTCAAGGGGTATCGCAACAAAATAAGACAAACTGATCCGCAAAAGACACTGACAAGATTACATTTTGGCATAACGCTTGCTTATTTAGGGACATACTCGCCCCAAAGGGTGATAAAGCGAAAGAAATTTCAAATATCACGCCTAAGACATCAAGTTTGGCACGCCACTTGTATTTAGGTAGATAGATAAATAAGTAAACAACAATAAAAGAAAATATAACTATGGGAAAGATTATTGGTATCGACTTAGGAACGACCAACAGTTGTGTGGCCGTTTTTGAAGGCAATGAACCTCAAGTAATAGCCAACAGCGAAGGAAAGCGCACGACGCCTTCTGTCGTAGCCTTTGTTGATGGCGGAGAACGCAAGGTGGGCGACCCCGCCAAGCGTCAAGCAATTACGAACCCGACACGTACGATCTATTCGATTAAACGTTTTATGGGTGAAACTTTCGATCAGGTGCAGCAAGAAATAAAGCGTGTACCTTATGAGGTAGTGAAGGGCGAAAACAACACGCCGCGCGTGAAAATAGACGACAGACTCTATACGCCGCAGGAGATTTCAGCAATGATTCTTCAGAAAATGAAGAAGACGGCTGAGGACTTCTTGGGCGAAGAGGTAAAGGACGCAGTCATCACTGTGCCGGCTTATTTCGGCGACGCGCAACGTCAGGCTACTAAAGAAGCCGGTCAGATCGCCGGTCTCAACGTGCGCCGTATCGTGAACGAGCCTACGGCAGCAGCTTTGGCTTATGGCTTGGACAAGACAAAGCAGGACGCAAAGATTGCCGTGTTCGACTTAGGCGGCGGTACGTTTGACATTTCTATTCTTGAATTGGGCGGCGGCGTATTTGAGGTGCTCTCGACCAATGGTAATACGCACTTGGGCGGCGACGACTTCGACCACGTCATTATCAATTGGTTGGTAGAGGAATTTAAGAACGACGAGGGCGCTGACTTGACGACCGACCCGATGGCTATGCAGCGCTTGAAGGAAGCTGCGGAGAAGGCGAAAATAGAATTGTCTTCTTCGACGACAACGGAAATCAACTTGCCTTATATTATGCCGGTGGGCGGCGTGCCCAAGCACTTGGTAAAGACACTCACACGTGCAAAGTTTGAGGCTTTGTCTCACCAGTTGATAGAAGATTGCAAGGTGCCGTGTCAGGAAGCCTTGAAGGCTGCCGGTCTGCAACCGAGCGACATCAATGAGGTGATCCTCGTCGGCGGTTCAAGCCGTATCCCCGCTGTGCAGCAAATGGTAGAAAGTTTCTTCGGCAAAGCGCCTTCTAAAGGCGTTAACCCGGACGAAGTCGTAGCTGTGGGCGCTGCCATTCAAGGCGCAATCCTTAATAAGGAAAGCGGTGTGGGCGATGTAGTACTCTTGGACGTGACGCCGCTCTCACTTGGTATCGAAACACTCGGTGGTGTGATGACGAAACTCATCGATGCCAACACGACAATACCGGCCAAGAAGAGCCAAGTCTTCTCTACGGCAGAAGACAACCAGCCGGAGGTGACGATCCACGTACTTCAAGGCGAACGTCCTATGGCGGCGCAGAACAAAAGCATTGGCCGCTTCAATTTAACGGGCATCACGCCTGCTCGCCGCGGCGTTCCGCAAATCGAAGTAACCTTTGATATTGACGCCAACGGCATCTTGAACGTCAGTGCAAAAGACAAAGCTACGGGCAAAGAGCAAAGTATTCGTATCGAAGCTTCAAGCGGTCTGACGAAAGAGGAGATCGACCGAATGAAAGCTGAAGCCGACGCAAACGCGGAAGCAGACAAGAAGGAGAAAGAACGAATCGACAAACTGAAT
>JABZGO010000029.1 GCA_015259305.1 Alloprevotella tannerae
GTCGTATTGATGGCTGACCGAAACTTTATGGAGAACTGGGGCGATTCTTCTTTCTTCTTAATGGTCTCCGGCGAGCAGGAGACGGAGCCAAAGATGGCGCGTTGGAAGAGATGGACAGCGCTGGGCTTGCTGATCACAATGATAATCGGCGCAACGCTGGGCGAGATGAATAAGGGGGAAGCCGGCGACAGTTTCCGGCCGGATATGTTCTTCTTCGCAGCCGTCGTTGCCTGCTTAATGGCTTGGCTCAAGATTTACCCGCCAAGGAAGTATACGAAATTTATCTCTTGGGATATTCTCATCACCATAGCCGGTGCCTTTGCCATCAGCAAGGCGATGCTCAACTCCGGACTCGCCGGCGCCATCGCGCAGTTTGCCATCGGTCTGACTGATAAGTTTGGCCCTTTGGTCTTGCTGGCCGTGATTTTTATCATCACCGACTTGTTTACAGAATTGATGACCAACAACGCGGCAGCAGCCTTGATCTTCCCTATTTCCTTATCTATTGCCGAGAAAATGGGCGTTAGTCCAATGCCTTTCTTTATTACGATTTGCATTGCCGCGTCGACGAGTTTCGCTACGCCGATCGGCTATCAAACGAACTTGATCGTGCAGGGTTTGGGTGGCTATCGGTTTGCCGATTTTACCCGCGTAGGCCTCCCGCTCAATATCTTGACCTTGGTCATTACGATGCTGCTCGTGCCGATATTTTGGCCGTTTTAGGCAACTTACAGTATAAGCAAAACAAAACGCCCACCGAAAGCCAACTGCTCCGGTGGGCGTTTTGCTGTATCCTTATGATTGGGATTATTTTAATTGACCTACTTTGATCAAATACTCGGCTATCTGCACAGCATTGAGGGCTGCACCTTTGCGAATCTGATCGCCCGTAAGCCATAAAGTGAGTCCGCAGGGGTCCGCCAAGTCTTGGCGGATGCGGCCCACATACACATCATCGCGGCCGGCACTTTCAAGCGGCATTGGATAGCGCCCGTGGGCGGGATCATCGACTAAGGTGATGCCCGGCGCAGCGGACAAAGCGCTACGCACAGCCTCAACGGAGACGGGCGCTTCGGTCTCAATCCAAATATTCTCGCTGTGAGAGCGCAGACTGGGAACGCGGACGCAGGAAGCGCTGGTCTTCACGTCGGAATGGAGAATCTTGCGCGTCTCATGATACATCTTCATCTCTTCTTTGGTGTAGTCGTTGTCGGTGAAGACGTCGACTTGCGGAATCATATTGAAAGCCAACTGATGGGGGAACTTCTCGACCTTTACCTCCTCTCCGTCGAGCACTTGTCGACACTGCTCCTGCAACTCTTGCATCGCAGCTGCTCCGGCGCCTGAGGCAGCCTGATAGGTAGAGACGCGAAGGCGCTTAATCGGCGAGAGTGCTTGGATGGGCTTCAAAGCTACGACCATAATAATCGTCGTGCAGTTGGGGTTGGCAATAATGCCACGCGGACAATTTAAGGCGTCCTCTGCGTTACATTCGGGCACGACCAAGGGAACATCGTCGTCCATACGGAAAGCGCTGGAGTTGTCGATCATCACGGCACCGTACTTGGTAATGGTCTCGGCATAGCGCTTCGAAGCACTGCCGCCGGCAGAGACAAAGGCTATGTCCACGCCGCGGAAATCGTCATTCTCTTGCAGAAGTTTCACTTCGTAATCGCGGCCTTTGAAAGTATAAGTGCGGCCCGCACTGTTTGGTGAGCCAAAAAGAAGGAGTTCGTCTACGGGGAAGTTTCGCTCGGCCAAGACCCGTAGAAACTCTTGCCCGACAGCGCCACTGGCGCCTACTATTGCTACTCGCATTTTGTTTACTTGCTAATTTGTTATGTCCTTTTCTATAAGAAAATGTTGTTATATCGACAACGGAAAGCTAAATGCCCCGTCGTATTGTCGGCAAAATTAGAGATTTTAGGGCGAAAGACCTTATTATGCGGAAGAAAATTCGTTACTTTGCACAAAACAATAGGCCGCAAGCGCTCTTTCAGACAGAGAAAACATAAGCCGAGACTGCTTTTGGCGGTTTGGCTGTGCGTTGCGCATTTTAGTTGGCACAAAAAGCAAACCAGGCGCTGCGCTTTAGGCGTTCAGCACGCAAACCAAGTCCGGCAGACTACACATTATATATATGATCCCTTTACCCATCACTGACCCCACGTGGATTTTCTTCATTGTCCTCGGCATTATTCTGATTGCGCCGATGATCTTGGAGCGCCTGCGTGTGCCGGCCATTGTGGGAATGATTGCGGCCGGCGTGTTGATCGGCCCGCACGGCTTCAACATCTTGGCTCGCGATAGCAGTTTTGAGCTTTTCGGCAAGGTGGGATTATATTATATTATGTTTTTGGCAGCGCTCGAAATGAACTTGCAAGATCTGTGGAAGATACGCTACAAGGCCTTGGTCTTCGGTCTGTTGTCTTTCATTATCCCGATAGCCTTAGGCTTCGGCGCCAATACGCTCATCTTGGGCGCTTCGGTCGTTGCGGGCGTTTTGATGTCGGCGATGTACGCTTCTCACACGCTGGTTTCTTATCCGATCATCCTGCGCTACGGCCTTTCGCGGCGCGAGAGCGTCAATCTCGCGGTGGGCAGTACGATCGTGGCCGATACACTGACGCTTTTAATGCTGGCCGTCGTAGGCGGATCCTTCAAAGAAGCGCCCTCCGACTTCTTTCTCCTTTGGCTGGTCTTAAAGACGATAGCCATTGGCGCTACGATTGTCTTCTTATTTCCGATGGTCGCTCGCCTTTTCTTTAGGCGCTTCAACGACGGCGTCATACAATATATATTTGTCTTAAGCCTCGTCTTCTTAGGCGCCGGCTTGATGGAGTTTGTCGGAATGGAGGGCATTCTGGGTGCTTTCTTAGCCGGCTTGGCGCTCAACAAACACATTCCGGCTACGAGCCCGCTGATGACGCACATCGAGTTTGTCGGCAATGCCTTGTTCATCCCTTATTTCCTCATCGGTGTAGGTATGATTGTCAACGTCGGCGCTCTGAGAAGTATTGAGGCCGTGAAGATCGCCCTCGTTATGATCATCGTCAGCACACTGGGCAAATGGCTGGCCGCACGCGTAGTTCGGCGGGTTTATCACTTGCATAAAACGGAAGGAGCTTTACTCTTTGGTCTTACGAATGCGCGCGCCGCAGCCACCTTGGCTATTGTTATTGTAGGCTACGAGATCCATCTGCCCGACGGCAGCCGGCTGCTCAACGAGCAGGTCTTAAACGGGACGATGATTTTGATCTTGGCTTCTTGCCTGATTAGTTCGCTCGTCACGGAGCGCTCAGCGCGCAAGTTGGCCTTAGATACAGAGGAAACGCCCGAACGCCCCGACACGGCGCAGCCGCATATGCTCATCGCCTTGAGTAATCCGACGACGGTCGAGCCTTTGGTAAATATGGCTTTACTACTCCGCTCTACACAGAAACGAACGCTCATCACAGCCGTCAATATCATCAGAGACGACAAGCCCAATGCGCAGGAAAGCGGTCTGCAACTCCTTGAAAGGGCTGCACAGATAGCGGCCTCGGCCAATGTGCACGTGCAGACGCGCAGTCGGTGGTCGGTCAACATCGTCAGCGGGCTTTCTCACTCGATGAAGGAGGCGGATGCCAATGCGCTGATGATCGGACTTCACCACAAGGCGCACTTGTTTGAGAAGTTCTTTGGTCGCTTGGCCACGGACCTTTTCCGCGCCGTCGACAAGCAGATCATCGTGTATCGTCCGCTGTCTTCGCCCAACACGATTCGCCACTTGCAACTCTTTGTCCCGGACAATGCAGAATACGAGCCGGGCTTCGCGGAATGGGCCGCCCACATCGCCCAACTGGCGGGGCAGTTAAGCTGCCGGATCAATGTGCATGCCGGCAAGCATACGCAGCGAGCTTTGAAAATCTTCTGGACAAAACAGCGCTACAGTTTGCAGGCTACATATAATGAGTATACTGATTGGGACAACTTCCTGCCCTTAGCCATACAGACGCGCGAAAGCCATTTGGCCGTCTTCATCATTGCGCGTCCGGGGACGCTTTCTTATCAAAACTACTTTGCGCGAATGCCGGAGCAGTTGGAGCGTCATTTTACGGCGCGCAGCCTGATGATTATTCTGCCGGCTCAGTATCGCGGCACTTACGGCCGAGAAGATACGCTGCCACCGGCCTGAGAATGCAAACTTTTCGCTTGTGCGCTGTTTTTCTTAAAGCTTTTCGCTTTTCTATCCTTACTTTTACGTATTTGTAAGGTGTCGCACCCTGGTTTTACCATCCAAAATAGGCATTTTCTGCCATTCATCAAAAAAAAAACGATTTAATACCACTTAATGTCATATTAGTGCTATCTTTGCGGCAGCTTACGCTTACAACGCTCCGCACAGCTCAGCGTGAAGAAGCGCGACAGATTGAATAAAGATAACCTATGAAACCACAAATTTCAATCTCAATAAAATGAAAAAAACATTGTATGCGTTAATTCTGACGCTCCCACTCCTTTTTACGAGCTGCGGAAAAACAGGAAATTATGGTTATCCAAGTAAACTGGACTTCAGCAATGAAGGAGGCAGTAAAGAGGTTAAAGGAAATGACTACCCTTATTCTATCGAGATAGCCGACTACGATGGAAATGGAAAATCAGTATCAGTATATAGTGCCGGCGACTCAATGAACGTCACTTATCAATGGCTTACAATTAAAGCGAAGAAAAAGGAAAGCAAGTTTACAATAATTGCAGAGCCCAAGAAAGGAGGGAAAAGCAGAAAACTATATGTCTATGCCGACATAGATCCCTCAGAACCCGGAAAGCCGGCTGAAATCAAAGTTGTGCAATAAACGATATCTTGTTTCTAAAAAAACAAACATTATGCGTCAACTCGATAAGCAAACAAGAGGAACTTTCCTCGCCTTACTCCTCACCCTGCCGTTACTTTTCGCCGGTTGCGGAAAGACGAGCAACTATGGCTATCCGAGCAACGTAAACTTCAGTAACGAAGGCGGTAGTAAAGAGATTAAAGGCAATGATTCCCCTTATCTGTTAGGCATAGCAGACGATGACGGAAACGGCGAAGCTGCTCAGATTCAACAAGACGGCGACTCAATGAACATCAGCTACCAATGGCTGACCATTAAAGCCAAAAAAGGAGAGTCTAAGTTCACGCTGATTGCCCAACCCAAGCAAGGCGGCGGTAGCAGAACCTTGCGTGTCTATGCAGGCATAGACCCCACAGATATGGATAATATGGCTACGATTAAAGTCGCGCAATAACCCTGCAAACTCACACGAAAAAAGCCTGCTTCTTTATGGAAGCAGGCTTTTTCTGACCCTTGAACTTCCTCGAGAATCAGACGCCTTTATTCGGGCGAGTACACACAGCAGTCGTCAGACGAGATGCAACGGCTCAACGCGTTGCATTCACCTGCCGCTCAATCTCTTCAGGTGTTATGGTAAACGTAACCCGCTTAACCGATTGCTCACTCCAAAATACAAGTTTTAACCCCAAGTTAGCCTCGACCAGCGAATTCACAAACGTACTCAGCTCTTCATCGTCCTTTACTATAATTGTCTGCAACACTGCCCCTTTTATTATATCTGCCCCTTCTTTACCTTCCAACATATGCAAATCGTCCATCGTCAGATCCGATTCGTCTGTTTTAATCTTATAGACCAGATTGTCCTTCTCCAGATACAGATCAGTGAGCGAAAGTCCATTGGCCCAGTCCTGCGGTAGCGTTTTCCGCATCTCTTCGACGATTGAATGAAGCAGATCAACGTTAACAAACAAGCCCTTATTTAGCTCTGCCAACTCGGCAGAAGTCATCGTAAGCACAGTCTCCTTTTTAGAGGGCATTACGCTTATGTTCACCTTAAGATTCAAGCCCGTTTTGGCAAAGAGCGCCACCTCTGCATCCTTCGCGTCATACAGCGTCTTCACAAAATTACCCTTATAAAGCGAGAGCATGGTCTTAAACTGCTCAAAATCGCCCACCAACTCGTCCGGCACATCAACATACATCACGAAGTCGCTGTCTGTAACCTCAACTCGCGTTAACTTCACACCGTTACCATATTCCTTAGGCAAGTTTTTCTGAAGGGCTTGAATCGCTTGGGCAAACTGCGTACGCAGTTCTGTCTGCGTCTGCGCCTCCAAACCCAACGCACAGACCATTGCAAACATCAGACTTAAATAAAACTTTTTCATATACTGCAAATTCATTATTTCACACATACACTTTATCTTTCTGCTCATCGGCCTGATGCACCCGCACCGCAAAAACCGCACAAGCTGCGCGTCTGCTGCGCCCGCCCAAACAGCAGTAAGCGCATAGGTAGCGCATACTTTTTGATGAATAAAGCAACTCATCTGCCCCACGGCTATGCGCCCCGCCATCGGCCTATTAGCAAATGCAAAGATATGTAATATAACCCTACCACACAAGCCTTCCAAGAGAAACGACAAACCTATCTGTTTCAGGGAGAAGCGTGTCCCAACTTTTCCCGAACCGTTGGGACAAAATTTCCAACCCTAGAAAAAAACCTCCCAAGGCTAGGAATTAAAGTCCGCAACCTTGGAATTTTCACACCAACCGCTTGCAACAAAAACGATCACCGCATCATTTTTTTACACTCCCACATCTCGCCCGCGCTCGCTCCGTTATCAGTCTGCCGGCGAGTAAGAACATCTCTACATCATACCAACAAAACGGAAGAAGCGAGGAGAAAGGAACAGCAGAATATATCAAGCATTATAAATAAAACATAAGTTTCCAAACAAAAAATGAGCTACATCCGGCCTTGAACCACAATTTAATTACATAAAAAAGTCAAATTACAAACACCTATGTGAGAATTATTGTATATTCGCAGAATCAAAACGGCAATGCAATGATTCTTGGCGTGTATCCATTTATAAAATCCTTCGGACGAACCATCTCCACAGGATTTACCTAATACTTGAGCGCGCCCAAGACTATCCGCAAACACTCAAAACAAGGCGCTCAATGTAAAGTTCTGCCGAAAAACGAAGCGCACTATAATTTAATGCTTGTTATAAATTTAATAAATATCAAATGCTTATGAAAAATCTCTTCTTTGTGTCGCTCTTGACACTATTTGGACATTGCGCAATGGCCCAGACACCCTCTGATGGCAGGCTAAGCGACTATGGTTTACTTTCGCAGAAAGCAAAAGTTGTTCGGCAAGCTAAATACAATTTGAAAAAGGCATTGCCCGTGAAAGACGAAGAAATCATCAAGGACAAGCCTGCCGGTGAAGAAGTGGAGGAAATACAGCGCAAGTCTATCTGTGCCGTACCGGAGACCGGAGGTGCCGCTTTTTCGCGTCAAGCCTGCGCCTTAGCTACGTATGTTGTAGGCGAAGACAAGCATCTTTATCTATTCAATGCGCTTGGCAAATGTTATACTTTCTCATACACAAAATTAGATGCTGACGGAGAAGGCAAGTACACGCTCCACACTCCGCAAGCCATCGATATGGGCTATAACGATAACGGCGATAAGATCAAGCTTTACGCCACCCGTTTGGTACTCGCTCAAGAGGGAGACGATTGGGTGTATGTCCCCGAATTTGACAGCAAAGAGCAGTTTAAGGGTGATGTTCATTTCACACTCACTGATGGCGTATTGGCGCAAGAAGATGAAGGGACGAACCCGGAAGTAGAACTACCCAATGTCATCATCGGACTCACTGACAGCGATGGACAATGGCAGGGCTTTGCCACTTCCAACATTCTTATACGGCCCTTTAAGGAAGAGAAGACGGAATTTCCGGAGGAACTGGAGCCTGAAAACTTCACGCTTACTTACACAGACGTTCGAGGCAACAGCAAAGAAGAGAACATTAAGGTAGCACTGACGGAAACAGAGGCCTACGTGCTATGCCCTTATGCGTTTAGCGGCGAGGACAACGATGCTTTATGGTTAAAAGGCGAAATAAAAGGCAACAACATTACTTTTAAGACGCAATATATCGGCATTGCCGAGGATGAGCACGCTTATGTCTTCTTGCTGCCGGCAACCTGCTCGTTCAGGACAGACGAGGAAGGCCAAAAACATATGCAAGCTGAAAAAGCTGATGAGATCGTTTTCAGCTATGATAAGGCGGCAAAAAAACTGGTAAGTGCGCCCAATGGCTTAATACTGATCAACGAAGGCGGCGAAACGATCTCTCCGTGGGCAGCCTATGGCGAACCTATCCTTAAAGTATATGATATGACTCTGCGCAAGCCGGCAGCACCGACGATAAAGGAAGTTACGCCTTACGACGAGTCGGATGGAATGAGTGTAAAGTTCATGATGGAAACCAAAGACGTAGACAGCAAATACATCATGCCCGACTATCTGTATTATAATGTATACTTCGACACGGATGAGAAGCCAATGACATTTACGGAAGAGGCTTATTCGGGTTTGGATGAAGACATGACTGACATTCCCTACCTATTTGAGGATAAGCAATTTTTCTATTTCCAAGGCAATATGCACTTATTCTATGCTTTGGTTGAAAACTACAAGAAAGTGGGTGTGCAAGTGCTCCATAAAATAGGCGAGGAAGTAAGTCGTTCAGAAATTGTGTGGGCAAACAACCCTTCTACGAAGATAACCGATATAGACACTGACGCTAAGATCGTAAAGACAACTTTCTTCGATCTGTCCGGTCGCAGAAGAGCTACGTGCGAAAAGGGAATCTTTATTAAGGAAGTAACCTATAGCAACGGCAAGAAAACGACGACAAAAGTGGTTAGATAGTCGTCAGCTGAAGGATAGAAAAAGTATTATACTTTGTGTTTTGCGAAGGCGTATCAAAGCAAATGTTTTGATACGCCTTCTTTTTTGGTTTGAAAATAACGAAAGATCTCTATGATCAGCCTTGTAGGCATGAATGCAATCCTAAACGTAGCCAGGAGTATAATCCACAAAGCCTTACTATAAAGGAATTGCGCAGACAGCGAGCGTGTCAGAGTCGCACAGCTTCGATCGTATAGCCTTCCTGATGGAGCGCTTCGAGGATGCCCTGATCGGGGGGAACGCCCGTAAGGTGAAAGAGACCGACGACAAAGAGCGTAGACTTCTGTTGCATCATCGGCCGCATCGCTTGCAGCCATCTTTTGTTGCGGGGAGAGATTTCGAGCTTTTCTGCCGCCTGCTCGAAAGCCTCGCCATTACCCCTCGCCATTACTTCGCCTGCACGTCGGCCATCTTGCGCCATATAAGCCGTCAAAAAACGACCCCAATCTGCGTAAGGATTCTCAAATGCGCACAGAATTTCAACTAATAGTTTGGCACGCTCCGCGACATTACCCATCGATGCTATAGTGGTGTGGAAATTACTAAGAAAGGTAGAATCGATCTTTACCGCGCTAAAGTCCATAATGAGCGAGGGCAGCATTTCTTTCTGATATTCGAGCGATTCCAACTGTGCATATTCTTTATGAAGGCTATCGGCCAAAGTGCCCATATAAAGATCTATCACTTGCGACTTACTCTCAGGCGACATTCCCATCCGCGCGTAGCCAATTGCCTTAAACATATATAAGACCATTTGCTGCATAGGCAAGGCTATGACGCCCGGATCGTAATGCCACCAACAAGAGTCAGCGCCATTGATATAATACTCCAAATGGTAATGATGAATAAGCGAATCGACCAGATGAAAGGCATCGGGAGAAACAACTTGCAACTGACTGTCGGCAGGCAGCGTAACGTGCGGAAGCAACTGCTCCATAAGTGCTTTAGACGCAGCTTCATTTTTCCGGTTAAACGCTTCCAACTGCCGAACGTCGACTTCCGTAACAATACGATCAACGCCTGAAGCAATGTTCATAAAAGCACGGCTGCGAGTAACAAACTCATGGGGCAAGACGTGAAGCGCCCCGAAAAGATAGGACGGTTGCGTCAAGCCCTTGCCCGAGATGCGATACATAATCGCACTTGGAATCGTATCCGCAGACGTAGGCGGCGCAGCTTGTGCAACTAAGCCGGACAGACTTGTCAGACAGAACATCAGCACGATAAGCGGGCGGCATAAAGTGCACCGCCGCATCGTCATTGTACGTATTATCATAGCGTTATGGTGTAATAAGCAGGCGCAGGCTGTCGGCTTTTGTGCGCACTTTCAGCCAGTTTTGCAACTGCTTGCGCTCTGTCTTATCCAAGCCTTTAGGACTTCCCACTACGGCCAAGACGTATTGGCGAGCTGAAGAGGTATCAGTGCGAGCTTCCGTAACACGCGACAAACTGATGCTGGCTACTGCCGGATAAACGGCTTTTACTTCGTGGCGAATATCTACACCCATCTGACTATATTGTGCATAGCCCTTCAACTGCTCTTCCAAACGGCTGACCTGCTCGGCCTGCATAAGCAACTTCTGATTGTCGACATCGCTTCGACCCGCGCCCTGCTGAAATGCTTGGCTCAACAGCAAACTCTCTGAATGAGCGCCTTGAATGATGTGCAAGCGATAAGCTCCCAATTCGTAGTCAGCCAAGCGCGCCTGAGCTCGCTTTATAGCTTCAGAAGTAATGGGGCTGCCCAAGGCTACGATATTGAGCTGTTTAGTCTTCTCATCTCTTTTCTGTGAAAGTATTTGCGTCCCCTTAAAAGTTAACTCGTTCTTTGTAAACTTCCGCATATTGCTATCCAACACACTCTCGCGAATGATCTGAACCGTCATATAGGCCGCGGGCAACATCGTAAGCACGACAATGCCTATGATGTATCTCTTCACCTTTGAAAACCGAGCAGCGTCAATAAACTGCTTACGTCGAAACCTCAGCAGCCTCACACCGACAAATGTGGTCAAAGCGATGAAGACCGTATTGATAAAGTAAAGATAAAAAGCGCCGAAGAAGAAAGAAAAGTTGCCCATAGCCAAGCCATAACCGGCCGTGCAGAGTGGCGGCATAAGCGCTGTAGCAATGGCTACACCCGGAATCACATTGCCCTTTTCTCCAACAGAGATTGCCAAGATGCCGGCTGCCCCGCCACAGAGCGCAATCAGTACATCGTAGAGCGTGGGCGATGTGCGCGCCAACAGTTCAGATTGTGCCTCGGTCAGCGGCGTAAGCAAGAAATAAATGGTCGCTGTAATCACACTAATGGTTGTAGCTAACAGATAATTCTTCAGCGAACGACTCAAGAGCCTTGAATCATTAGTACCTACGGAGAGTCCCATTCCGACAATCGGGCCCATCAATGGAGAGATAAGCATGGCGCCGATAACAACGGCCGTCGAGTTAACATTCAAGCCCAGCGAAGCAATAAAGACCGCAAAGACGAGAATCCAAAGGTTTGCGCCGTAAAACGTGACACCTCTACTAATGTTCTGTATGATTTCTTCCTCATTCTCTTTATAAGGCAAGGCGTTGAAACAGCCTTTTACGACTTGCCAAAGCGTCTTGTTTGTGTGTTGCATAAGATAACCTGTAAAATGATTAATGATAGATTTTCTGCAAAAATACGATTATTTTCCCGCTGCAAGCACTTCGAGTCGCAAAAAGAAGTCCGATTGACATCACAATTTCCCACAAACGCGGCATTTGCATAATTACACACAAGAAAATCGCGTCAATCCGTCAGTATAGGTAAAGGTTTTATGCGCCTTATCTCTTTAGAATTATTATGCGGGGCCTGCTCCTTGTATGTTTAAAATTTGTAACTTTGCCGAAAAACTACAGCTCGTCAATCCGCTTGCATTATGGACGCAACGAAGAATATTTATCCTGTTTTCGACAAGATGGCCGACCGCTCTGCCCACGAGGCCTTACTCGGGCAGCGTGGCGTGATGCTTTGGTTTACCGGCCTAAGCGGATCGGGAAAGACAACGCTGGCTTTGGCTTTAGAGCGCCAACTCCTACAACGGGGGCGCCTCTGCCGTCTGCTCGATGGCGACAATATCCGCACGGGACTGAATAGCAACTTAGGCTTTAGCGCCGAAGATCGCCGCGAGAATATTCGCCGTATCGCTGAGGTTGGCAAACTCTTCGTCGATACCGGCATTATTACGATAGCAGCATTTATCAGTCCGACGCAGGCTGTGCGTGCTATGGCCGAGGAGATCATTGGCGCGGAGCATTTCAAAGAAGTTTATATCTCTACCCCATTGGAAGTCTGCGAGGCACGCGACGTAAAAGGCTTATATGCCAGCGCTCGCCGCGGAGAGATTCCTAACTTCACGGGCATCTCTGCGCCTTTTGAAGCGCCGCTACATCCGGCGCTCTCCTTAGACACTTCGCGCCTCGACTTTTCTACTTGCCTGCAACGTCTGCTCGACTTGGCCTGTCCGCCAACAACCATGCCGGACGGCCTTAGCCAGGACGCATAACAACACAACTAAAGACAAAGGCTACGGAAAAGTGCTCACGACAAACGAACGAACAAGATGAACGACCAAACTATAGCATCCTACAGCCTCAGTCACCTGCAAGAGTTGGAGGCTGAAGC
>JABZGO010000002.1 GCA_015259305.1 Alloprevotella tannerae
AACCATCTCGCTGCCAATGCTGCCCGCAGACCCGGTAATCAAAACGCGTGTGCCGGCTATTTCTTGACCTACACTCCGCATATCAACCTGAATCTCATCGCGCGGCAGGAGGTCTTCGATGCTGATCTCCTTGAGCGTCGCTTGGGGTATGCTTTCTGAAGAGCCGTCCCACTCGCGTGCGCCTTCAGTCATATATATATGTACGCCGGCATTGATCAAAAGATCTTGCAACTTCTCGTTGCTGCGAAACTCATCGTTGCGCAAGGGAGAGATCAGAACGGCTTTGATCTTCGAATCTTTAATGATTTCCTCTAAATCACTGTCTGCTTGGTAGACGCGCTGCCCCATTAAGAAAATGTCCTTCAGTGTGGGATCGTGAGAAATAAAACCTTTGAGGCGAAAGCGCCGAGGCTTCTCGTTGTTTATATTTTTCGCCAAACCTATACCGCCATTCTTAACACCATAAATCAAAGCGGCGGCGGCGCCATCACTATCAAACGTCGTATCATAAAGCATCTTGACCACCACGCGGAAAGCCCACAACAGGACTGTTTCGGCAATGTAGATGGCTAAGATATGGCGCGTATGAAGTGGCAAGAACCATGTATTACCTTCCCAAAAGAGGATCGGATAATGTAAAATCAACACACAGCCACAAGCCAAAGCCATAGCGTAGCCCACACGCTGTAAATCAATAAAAGAGGAATAGCGAATTACACCTGAATAGGTATGGAAAACGCGAAATCCCAAGACATTGAACACCATATAAAGAAGCAACGTGTATGTCAGTGGGACGAAATGGATCATCGTATTGTAACCTCTGAAGAAGAGGAAGAACACAAAAATCCCGGAAAGATAGCAAATCAGACAATCAATGAAGAGTACACACCAATAAGGCAGCGAATCGCGCCTAAAATACCAATTGATGAGTTTGTTGAAGAAGTTTTTCATAACCTCCATTATAATTAGAAGATGCTTAACCTAATGCTGCTTTTATCTCCTTCACGATTCTTTCGACCTCACTTTCGCTCACGCAAGGGCCTGACGGCAGGCAGAGACCGCGACTAAAGAGATCCTCACTCACGCCATTAACATAGGCGGGACTAGCTTGGTAAACGGGCTGCTTATGCATAGGCTTCCAGAGTGGGCGACTTTCTATGCCTACCTTATCCAAAGCTATGCGCAAGGCTTCAACGTTAGTTGCCGGCTCGCAATCGGTATGGATCTGCCCCGTGGCGTGCACCACACCTGCAGCGCCACCGACAGCTCCTTCAACTGCCTGCGTGTAAGTTTGCGCTTGACCTTTGATTTTCAACTCAGGCGATAAGAGAATCGTATTCAGCCAAAAGTTTGAATCACATTCTCCATCAGGATTTCCGTGGAAAGTTATACCATCAATCTTACTAAATGCCGCTTCATACAAGCGAGCCACGCGGCGATGGTGAGCAATATGTTCGTCGAGCACCGTCATTTGTCCGCGACCTATACCGGCGCAAACGTTACTCAAGCGATAGTTGTAACCAATCTCTTCGTGCTGATAGTAAGGAAAAGCCTCGCGAGCCTGAGTAGCATAAAACATAATGCGCTGCTTCATAGCATCGTCAGAGCAAATAAGTGCACCGCCGCCGGACGTGGTAATCATCTTGTTGCCATTAAAACTCAGTACGCCAAAGCGGCCAAACGTCCCGACAACCTGACCTTCATAGCGCGAGCCCAAGCCTTCGGCAGCGTCTTCCAAGACAGGAATGTCGTATTTCGCCGCCACGTCCATAATCTCTCGGATTTTGGCCGGCATACCATAAAGATATACGACAATGATAGCTTTAGGCTTCCTGCCGGTCTTCGTAATACGATCTTGTATGGCACGATCCAGCAGTTCCGGGTCCATATTCCAAGTTTCCCGCTCTGAATCAACAAAAACGGGAACAGCCCCTAAGTAAGTTACGGGATGGGAACTGGCGCAGAAAGTAAAGCTCTGACACATTACCTCATCGCCGGCTTTCACCCCCAAAGCGATTAGTGCCAAATGGATGGCTGCCGTACCGGAGCAAAGCGCCACAACGCTCTTGTCCTGCAAACCGGGTAAGCTATCAAGCCATAATTGTTCCGGATCATCACAATGCGCCAGAATGCGCTGTGGGTAATCCTCATCATCAAAGTCTTTTTTGGCATCGACGGACTTCACGAAACGTGCCAACTCATCTTCGAAAGCATTGACATTGGGGCCCAAAGGCACCACCCAATTGGTATCAAATGCTTCTTGAATGTACTTCATCTCATTGCCGCTCATATGAGCTAAGCATAAATACGTACGGTTTGCCATCCTTATCTAATCTAATTTACTTTGCCAACTCGTCCTTCTTTACAATCACCACGCTGTCATACATCATCATCAAGACATCGTCATCGTAATTGCCAAACTGCTCTTCGTTTGTTTTCCCTTCCATATTACGGTGGATCAACTTAAAGAAGTCAACTCCGGCACCATAAGCATGAAGATAAGCACCGCCAAAACGCGGGTTAACTTCGGAAAGGTAATATTCTCCATCTTTGTACCAGAAATCCATATCAACGGGGCCGTTGAACTCAAGCACCTTGCAAATCTCCTTGATGAATGCAAACAATTTCGGGTCTTTAAAAGATATCGTCTTGTTGGCACCACCGATCTTCGTTTCGAGCTTGCGCTTTGAGAAAGCAGCTACCGGTTGATGAGAAAAACAATCGATATAGACATCAGCATCACAATCGCCGCCATCCATAAATTCTTGTATGATATAGTCGAACTCCGCTTCTCTAAAATAGGCCTCCAACTCTTCTCGCGTATCGCACTTATGAATCCCTACACTACCGCTACCTGTGCGCGGCTTTATAAAGACGGGAAAGCGAATTTCTCCTTTTGCATAGCCCTCATTAAAATGTTCTAAGCTATCGTAGGTAAGCACCGTGCGAATATTGTTTTGATGGAGATACTTAAACATATCATATTTATCAAAACAATGGCGAGCTGTTTCCTTTGAAGGGGCTAATACGAGAATGCCCTCCTTCTCAAATACATCTCTATGCTTAGCTAAAATCTCTATTTCAGGATCAATCAGCGTCGTAATGGCTTTTACGTCATTGCTTTTAGCAATCTCCAATACAGTCTGAACATAATTGGGATCATCTATACGCGGCACCAAATATTGTCGGTCCGCAAGATAAAGCGCAGGGGCAATGTTTGAGTTATCTGTAGCTATGATTTGACAAGTATCTTGCAAAGATTCTTTCAGATACCTAAAGAGTTGGGCTCTGCGACCACAACTACAAAACATGATATTGTTCATATTCCCAAAAAATTATGCTGTTTATACTATGCTCTTTTTCCCTTTCAGGCGAGCAAGTCAAATATTGCAGGGGTGACGCTGCAATGTCTTATTATTTTAATACTATATATAAGTGTCTTTCTTTTCAGAAGATATTCTCTTTGCTATTGCTCAAAAGCAACAGCAGCTGATCTGACCTTAGTTAGTCCCATCAAAATCCTCCACAGTAGCCTGTCCTTCCTGCGAAATTCCCTCGCGTTTGAGGACAGATTTTATTGTATAATAAATGACCTTCAAGTCTGTCATTAACGAGAGATGGTCTACGTACCACACATCGTAGGCAAACTTTTGCTTCCAACTGATGGCGTTGCGACCATGGCATTGTGCCCAGCCCGATATTCCGGGACGCACCTCGTGGCGGCGGGCCTGCTCCGACGAATAGAGGGGAAGGTATGAAACGAGCAAGGGACGCGGGCCGATAAGCGACATATCGCCTTTTAGGACATTGATCAACTGGGGTAACTCGTCAATGGAAGTAGAGCGAACGAAACGGCCTACGCGTGTCAAACGTTGTTCATCGGGGAGCAATTCGCCATTTACATCACGCTCATCGCTCATGGTCTTAAACTTAATTACGCGAAAAATCTTCGCATGTCTGCCCGGGCGCTCTTGTAAGAAAAAAGCACCACCGCCCTTGTTTGCAAAATGTAGCCAAAGGGTCACGATCAGCAAAAGCGGCGCAAGACAAATCAAGGCCACCAATGCTATAATAAAATCGAAGCAACGTTTAAAAAAATGTTTGTACATACATAATGGTTGATAAAGCTGAAGGTCGTTTGCAAATCGTATGCAAGCCGTTAAAGTCCGGCGAGGCTTAGAAACAGAACTTATATGTTTCTACTATTGAAACCAAAATAATAGCTATTTTATATAGCGAAAAAGCGTATTCTGCGCTGATATTTGAATGCGGCGCACTGTATCTTGTTTCGTTTGCCGGCAGCAAACTATCGTTTGGTAGGAGCAAACCATCGTTTGCTCGAGGAAAGCCATCGTTTGCCGAGGCCAAACAATGAAGTGAGCAGTGCTGTGTAGCATTATATGCGTTGAAAGTTCTCAGAAAAGTTGTTGTCCGATCAATTGAAGCCGACTATGTGCCAATCAAATCGCGCGCATCGGAAGAAAAGATGTGATGAACAAAGTCTCGAATGGGTCGGTAATCCACAGGGTGAAGATATAGATGAGCGCGCAAGGAGTGTCAGAAATACAATGATTTAGAGAAGGATTTCTACTTACACTACGCGAATCTATTCTTTTATCTATAGGCGATCATATTCCTCGCGCAATGCTTCCCAGACGGCATGTTGCTCGTAGCGAGAGAGAATCATCGGACGCGCATTGCGTGCTAAATCGCAGACCAAGGGTCGATCTTGCAGGAAACGCAGCATAGCTTCGTAGAGGGCGGCCTCATCGCGCGGCGGCATCAACAGTCCGTTGCGGCCGGCCTCAACGATTTCGTTGCAACCCAAAATGTCGGTAACGATAGCAGGAAGTTGCATCGCGCCGGCCTGCATCACGACATTGGGAAAGCCTTCGCGATAACTCGGAAAGGCCAAGGCATCGGCCGCCAACAAATAGGGGCGAACGTCTTGTTGATAACCCACATAACAAACTGCGGGTGATTCTTTCAAAAAGGCTTCATTCTCGGGTTGTAAGGGATCTAATTCGCTTTCGAAGCAGCCAACCAAAATCAGCTTGCAGTCGGACCGCTCCTGTTCTAAGCGCCTCATAGTAGCAGCCAATTCGTTCATCCCTTTATCGCCCACGATTCGTCCGATAAAGATGAATGCAAAATCTTCGGGGCGAAGTCCGAGCGAATTGCGAATACGAGCGCGAGCATCAGCTCCCTGCGTCGCTTCAACAGCTGCGGGAGAAAAATGCTTCGTATCAATACCGTTAATATTGCCGTTGAGCACGACGCGCATCGGTTTGCGCGTAATGCGGTCGGCATAGAGCGTTCGTTTCACGCCCTCGCCTTCCGGAATCACCTTCGTGGCAAATGCGCAACTCAAACGCTCCATTGTCATCAGAATTTTGCGAAAGAGTCCGCTTGCACCTTGATACCGCAGACCGGTGACGGTATAAAGGCGATGCGGGACGCGCGCCAACCAGCCGGCAATCATCGCGAGCAAACTACCCTTGGGCGTATTGCTGTGGATAATAAGAGGTCGCTCGCGGCGAAACGTCCGATAGAGCTGCCAAAGGCATTTCAAGTCAGGCAGCAGAGCGATCTCACGATGCATCGGCACTTCGATCGTGCGCACACCTTCACGCTCGCCGACGCTATGCAAACAGCCCGTATCGTTGGACAAGGCCACGACATCGTAATACTGATTCATATAGCGCAGTTGCCCTTTCAGAAGGCCGTCAAGACTGATGTCGGCGGTCGTAATGCGGATGAGCTTTTTTTTCATACGCTACTTATTGCTCAAAATCTTGTGATAGACTGCTTCATATCCGACAACCATCTTACTGATATCAAATTGACGTGCACGTTGGAGGCAACGCTCGGCCGTCGTTTTATAGTAATCAGCATCCTGCTGCAAGCGCTCAATGGTCTCGGCCAAGGCCTTGTCGTCTTCGTGGGGGAAAAGTAGGCCGAAGCCTTTGGTCACTTCGCGTAAACCATTGACATCACTAGCAATAAACGGTTTTCCTGCCGACATTCCTTCGACATTGGAAAGCGAAAGTCCCTCCCAGTGGGAGGACATACAGATGATGTCCGCCGCTTTCAAAACATTGGGGATGTCTGTGCGCAAGCCTAGGAAGCGTACACGGTCGGCCAGTTGCAGAGATTCGACTAAAGCCTCCACTTCCGCTTGGCGATCGCCTATACCGGCCAGCCATACTTCATAGGCTTCGCGATCCAAACGACTCAAAGCGCGTATTAAGGTATCTTGATCTTTGGCATCTCTAAAGCCGGCCACCATCAAGAAAGCCGTGCGCCCACCTTTCAAACGCAGGAGTTCGGGATCGGGAGCGGCATTATAAATGGCTTCTACATCCACTCCGTTGTTGATCGTCGTAATATTTTTATAGCGAGCAGAATCCGGGCGCTGCCAATCGCCGCCCATATACTCGCGCAATTTCTTTTCAGCTATTTCGCTGATACAAACGACACTGTCGTAACGTCCATACATCCAACTTTCAATCGGCGCATACCATTTCCAATCGCGTTTGCGGTTGGAGGTCGTATGCTCTGTAGTACATAGTCCTACTTTCCTAAACAACTCGGCAATGGCTACGAACAACTGGGGCGAAGAGTTGTGCGTGTGGACAATATCATAGTCTTTCATCAAACGATAAAGGCGGAAGATATAGGACGGATGGTAAAAGCCTTTACCCAACTTGTAGAGTTTGACGCCAGGATTAGTCGCCAGCAAGCGATCTATTAGGGGTGTCGACAAATCGTCAAGGATACAAACGTCGGCTTGATAACCGGCGGCCCGTAGACGAGTCACCAAGTTGACAACTAAGGTTTCCGCTCCCCCCACTCGCAGCGAGGTGATGACTTGAAGTATTTTCATCCTTACTTTTTAAGAGAAACTAAACGCTTATAGCTTATCGAGGGCGAATGCACGCGATTAGCTTGCGCAGCCGCATATTGTCGAAGCCTAAAGCATCGGTTACGATATAGCCTTTATACATATTAAAGGTGTGCATACCTATGTTTAATTATATAGGATTTCATCAACGACAATCTATTCACCAGACGAAAAGCAGTTCAAAGAGTTTCGAATATCACATAGCGTCCATCAAGGAGAGATTTTACAAACTGTTCTAACGACATTTTCTCAAATCATTTAAATGCATGAGAAGTCCCAGCGGCCAAGTCCAGAACCAGCGTATAGGAAGCTTAATGGCTGGCATTTGACCTTTCACGCAGCAACGAAATCTCCAATAATTTATGGCAGATTTTACTTTTAATTTCATTGGAACATCATAAGCCAGCATTTCCTGATAAGTCGTCATAGTTAAAATCGGACTGGCCATACGCGTTTTTATAATATTGGAAGTGATACCCCCTTGTTGATATTCTGCCCAATAAATAACTTTATTGAGAAAGCGTAAACGGTATTTCGTTCCTATGCGATTCCAAGCTAACACTTCCGGACAAAAATGTTCGCCGGGAACTTCCGGAAAAGGAAATTCTCTTAAGACATCACTTCTAAACACCTCTTTCATGTCGCCATCAATAGGATGATTAAATCTAACTTCAACATGATTCCCATCCATTACTTCTTGAGGAAGTCCTGTGCCTACAATTTCTCCTGTTGAAAAATCAGCATCTAATCCTCCAATACCGGCGAATGACTTATCATGGCAAATCTTCTTCCATTCTTCAGCTACAATCTCCAAGGCATTATCCGGCAAGACATCGTCACTATCTACAATAAAGAACAATTCTCCTAATGCCTCTTTCGCGCCCAAATTATGCGCCGTATGTTTCCCTCCGTTCTCTTTATAAAAATAACGAATGGAAAAACCTACTTCCTCCGATTTACGGATAAGCTCATCTACTATTGCCGCCGTATGATCTGTAGAGCCATCGTCTACAATGATCCATTCAAAGTCCTTAAACGTCTGCTGCGTAAGACTATCGTAGACTCGAGGCAGCAAACCGGCGCGATTGTAAGTAGGAGTAAAAACAGTAAACAGCATTTCTTAATTAACGTGAGTGCGATATAAGAAAAGTCCTCTAAAAGTTGTGGGAGCAAACAGTTTTCCGAAACTTTATGATTGTATATAACGCAGGTAGAAAATATGACTCATTCCTATGACTGCTACAAAGTTAATGGCGCGAGTCTGTATCTTCGATGAGTTTTGCTAATGTTTGACATCAAGGCTAAGCATACTTTGCAAATCTACGGTAAAAGACATCGCAATCGGTCCTTCCATCATCAGAGCGTGAGCGCTAAAACTTTCTCTGAATAAGCCAAGGAAAAATCACGCTTAGGAGAGTGGAAAAACTTGCTTAGGAGATCGAAAAAATTGTCTCCTATGATCGGAAAAATTCTCTCCTAAGACAATTTTTTCTTTCCTATAAGAAAGTTTTGCGCCGCCTATGGACAAGTCTTTGTGCATACGAGAGCGGAAGTATGGCTTAGGCTTGAAAGCAATAATTACTACCGATTGCTTGTCGCCCACTTAGTCGTCTTTTTTCGTTTCCTTCTTGCTTTAGCACGATATCGTATGCTTCATTTCAGTAGAAGTAGATACTTATAGCGAATTCTCATTTAATAATTTTTCAACAAGTAGAAGAGCAAGAATGATTTAACAGGCGCCGAATAACTTGCTCGGGCGAAATCCATTTTTTGAAATATGAGCGGGCGCCTTGCTCCAACTTCTGCCTATATGCTACATCTTGCGTTATACGAACAATGGCATCATATATTTCCTCCGGCGTCTGTACAAAATGTACATTCTCCCCATGAACCAAACCCTCTCCGGGCATTGCGCGGGTTAGTGGCGTAGATATGATGGCTTTCCCCATACACAGATATTCAGCCAACTTCCAACCATGACATTCACAAACAGAAGGCGTATTGAAAACAAGTACGCTTTCTTGCGTCTTGCGAATATAGTCGTCCATCGATAAGCGTTGTTCATAAATAAAATCTTTATAAAGCTCCTTATAACGTGGATAGTCCGGCATCTCAGCCAACACGTCGTCACCATGAAGGAAATAAAGTCCACCTTCTATCTGCAATCCGGCCTTTTGACAAGCTTTCAAAAATTCTCCACGATACATATTGGTATCTGTTGCTGCAAAGCGATTATACCAAAGAGTAGAAGCGTGGAAGATATAATGATCCTTAACCTGAATTGGCCTTGTGTAATGAGCTAATGGACGTCGTCTGATGTTGGTATAAAGATAATCTCGCAAATAAGCTTTAAAAGGCAGCGCTGTATGCTTCCGCCCTTTTATGTAATGTAAAAGGCAGTTAAAAACGGAAATGAATGATCGGTGTAAAGTGATGCCAAACTCCGGGCCTATTGCTTTTAATTTCTTCAATTGTGTTACCTGCTCAAATGTAGGATTCACTTTACCATAGACATCACACCATTCATAACGATCTTCAAACACTACGGCTCGATCTTCTGTATCTATAAATATCTTCTGTACAAACGTCCCTTCTTTGCAAACAAGCGCCAGCCCGCTATTATAATCGGGAATCGTCTCGTATTTTAGCGACCGAAAAGGACGAACATCATAGCTGATATTACGCCTCCCCACAACTTGAGCGAGGCCGTATAAATACCAAGAGGCATAATTATATTTTAGACGGGGATCAACTATCAGTTGCATTCTATTCTTATTTCTGTGGGTATATCAGATTGTAGAATTTATCATGATCATATTTGTAATCGTATTCATAACTTTGATAGATAAAGTCATCTGATCTGTGGCCAACGGATAAAAAGGTCTTATAAGGACGTATCAAAATACCCCAAGCAAAAAAGATACGCAAATAAAGGACTAGACAAAGCACAGTGACGAAACTACGCAAGCCGTTCGTATTGCGATAGCTACAAAATTCAGACATCATAATCATCACACCCAAAGAGCAGTACCAAGCAATACGGCCGCCATCAGAAGAACGGCAGAAAAAGAGCAAGACACCACAAAACATCAGATATACATTCAACAGGACCAAGCTCCGCCTATCTGTTTGTACCTTAGCATAGTTCTTCAATAAGATAAAAAGGAAAAGGAGAGCTTCAACCACATACTCAATACGGAAACCATATTCTGCAGTCTGGGAATAATTCGTAATCTTCATATTTTCGGTCACACCACCTGCCACAAGAAATAAAGACTTAGTTATACCACTCAATCCTAAAAAGAACAAGAGACTCATCACGAGAAGAATTTTTGAGGGAGCATATTTCTTCTGTGGGATGAAGTATAAGAGGATAAAATAAGCTGCTGAATTATGAATCAAAGTAGCCGCAACAACAAATGCGGCAAAGCGCCAAAACTTACGTTCAACAGCAAAAGGAATAGCCATCCAACAAAAACCGCAGGCCAACACCTGGCGCAGATAGGTAAAGCTAAAGAAGAATATTAGTCCAAGGAAAATTAGCAGACTAAAAAATGGATACTTCGTATGTTTATATAAAGACAAAGGCAAGAGTACGTAAATCAAAAGTGTTACAAACAGAATAAAAATGTATCGATTAGGCGTAAAATACCCCACGAGGCTATTCAGCAATCCATATACGGGCTCATTTTTAAAAAGCAAGAGGAAATCAGCATTAAACAATCCTTTTCCCAAATGTACACTCCATGCTTGCCCTTCAAACGCTTCAGCATAAATATACCTATCATAACCACCCAGCATATCCCCCAAACCTACAAAGAGGCCAATGAAAAGACAATATACGAGGAAAAACGATTTCGAAACTTTAGGCTTATCAAAGTTAGCCCAAGCTAATAGGGCCGTAACGACAAGTAAAATAATATATTGCATAGCTTATATGCTTAATCAATAAATGCGTATAGTTTTTCTACTTCTGAAGAATTGTCAACAATGTGAGCGTTTAAATAAGCTACATAGGATTGACGTAACTCTTTATTGGCTGCCAATTCGATAATAGCATCAGCTAACGCATCACCATTCATCTCGCATATGCTCGCGTTCACTCTGTCCTCAAATTGATCATTAACAGTAGAGAAATTAGTGACAACAATGGGCTTACATAAAATCTTGGCTTCATCTAGCGCAATAGACTTTCCCTCGAAGCGAGCAGGGTGGACGTAAATATCGGCTGCTTTAATATAAGGATAAGGATTAGAGCGAATACCTAAAACAACAAAGCGATCCGCTAAACCCTCTTGTTCAATTCGCCTGATCAAATCCTTCTCTACCACCTTGCCAACCAACATCCATTTGAACTCTACACCTTTTTTCTGCAAAATTTTAACCGCATCTATCGAAAAATCTGTGCCTTTTCTGCGCATAATATGACCAAGAGAAACTAACAACAAAGGGGCAATAGGTAAATCTACAGTCTCATTGGCCTGCTTGGTTATTAAGACAGGAGAAGAAATATTCTGCATTACAGAAATTTTATCCTTACATTCCGGAAAATAAGCTTTTAAAACATCTACACAAGTCTGAGAAATCGAGAGAATCTGATCTACCTTAGGATAATACAGCTTATCAGCAGCGTAGTAATAGGGCCATTTGCTATAATCATTATGAAAAAACGTAATTTTCTTTTTCCCATCCAACTTGTCCACCATATAATACAACTGCTGTTGGCCGCCATAATCTACAATGAGATCAAATGAAAGGTCGGTAAAGCGCGGCATCAAATAAGCCAACCATCTACCGGCCCAAGCGCGGGAAAATTTCGAAAGCAGCATACGGATCAAAGAGCCTAGCGCCAACAATAAATGACCGGTAAACAGCAAAGCACGTACACCGCTAAGTCCACGATGAAGATTTTCTATTTCGCGGTTGACGTGAACTGTAATATCCGAAGGAAGATATGGAGAAAGAATATCTCCTGCCCGATCAAGCAGAAGCAAATGGACGTCATACGTTGTGCGGTCCATCACATTGAGTAGATTAACAATGCTCTTTGAAACACCGCCCGACTGTAGCGTTCCAATCATAAAGAGTATTCTTTTTTTCATAATGGTCACACAATTAAATATCTTTGTAGAAAAGCATTCAATCTATCTATCACAACAGCTACAAGATAACTCATACAGAGCAGCACAAGAAAGATGAGCAGCGGATATTTGAATCCATATATAAAGTCTTGAAACAAATAGTAGCAAAAATAGGTATGGACAAGCCACATACTCGTAGAGCGACGGCCAAAGGCATTCAGACTGCGATCAAGCCAAGCCGGACGCTTAATGCAGACGAAAAGGAGGATGAAAGCTGTCACATAAAAAGGATAAAAGAAAGATTGGTACGTATTGCGCACAAGAATAATACCTATCATTAAAAGAGGCAAGCCAATTATAGGCACCCACGTCGGCACGCGTTCTCTAAAACGCGAAAGGGGAAACCTTTGGGCTGAAGCGGCCCCTAAAAGGAAAGGTAGCAAAAGCGTAAAGTAGCTGTCTATCCAAAACAATAAGCGATATTCATCCAACCATTTGCCATCCCAGCGAGAAGCTAATCTGACCAGTAAATAAACAAAGAAAGAGAGGGATAGTATCCATTTATATCCTCTTCGATCTATCTGTCGGAAAATAAAAGGAGCCGTCAGAACCAACAAAGCATAGGGCAGCATAAACCACGTCTCATGATTATAGGAATTTTCCCAAGCTACTATATTCTTAAAGATGGTGACGATGCTACCGGGATAAACTTGCGGATCACCCCAAATACATCCCAAGGGCACAAATAGCAGGAGCGTAAGCCAATAATGCGAATAAAGACGCAAACATCTTTTACCACCCCCGTTTTTATTTGATAAAGATAAACCATACCCACTTAAAAATATAAAGAAGTGGACGGGGTTCATAGCAAAGATGAGCAAATAGACAAGCGGCTGCTCACCAACATAAACTAACGGTGTTGACAAGTCTATCAGCTGCGAACGATTAAACAGATGGGCAAATAGCATGAATAGTATAGCTACGCCCTTCACGGCCATCGTATCCGCCTTGGAGAAGGTATCTTTCATTTATTTTAGCTGAACAGAGATAAAAAGTAAGACTTTATACTTCAAACTGACTCTTCGTGGGCAACTTTCGTTCAAACAGGGCGATCAAGCGGGGCTTCAAGCTCTCATAGTCCTCATAAGAAAGGTCAAAAGAATCGTTTAAGCAAAGAGATTTAACTTGATTGTCAAACATCAGTCGTTCTACCTGATCAAGATTATCTGCACCCAGCTGTATGACTTGCTTCGCACGCAACTGGTTAACCGGATAGAATTTATTGGAGGCCAACTGCCAATAGCGAAAGACGTAGTTGTTGAGGCTCATATTCTCTCTAAACTTCGTACAACTATTGGCCAGCATTTCAGGTTCTCTTTCCCACAACTCTTGATAAGTAGTCTTCAAAAAGGCTTTTTCATTATGTGGTGTATAGAAATGTTGAAACGTACTGCGCCGAAACCATCCTATAATCCTAGCCTGCAGCCAATACTTCAGTCCCAAATAATGTCCGTACCAGGCTCTTCTGTTTTGAGAAACGACCTTACGACGATCGAAATAAGCGTTAACGACATGCGTATCGCAAAACTCCATAACGTTAATGCCCCACCCATCTGTCTTCGGATTGTAACAACCGGCAGTAAACAAATGCTCACAAGGCGCATCACAAGGCAAACCATTACGAAAATAATAATCCGGAGCTATAGGAGCATTGATAAACATGTCGTCGTTGAAGACGACAAATTGCTCACTCAGACCTTTTATTCTATGCAGATTATCCTCAATTGTATTAGCTTGAAACGTAGGCAAAAACTCTTCGGGAATAAAATCACGATGATCTACAAAGGATAATTTAGGGTGATCAAAATTAAGCCACGATGGGCATTGGTTATCAGCTACGAAATAAATATGACGCACCCACGGAGCATAAGTTTCTACAGCGCGAAACCAATATTTCAATATATCCCAGTCGCGATACCTAACCGAAGCCGCCTGCTGCAGCGTCCCTTTATAGCGAGCTTTCTTCTGCTGCCATTCGGGGTCAGAACCGTCTACCCAAAAAACGACAAAATCTATCTCTTGCATCTTTTATAGAAGCTAAATTTTAAGCATTGAGAAGTCTTTGATACCTACGGACAATAAAGGAATCAGACACAACAACCGGCAATGAGTCACCGCAGAGCTGATTGAAGCAGAAACAAGAAAAAATTGCCCATTCATCAAATGAGTTTGAGCACGCTTCGTTTGTATCCTCCCATTGTTTGGCGTAGGCAAACTATAGTTTGATACCGGCAAACCATAGTTTGGGTTGAGCAAATGATAGTTTGGCCCGAGCAAACAAAATATAAGTCTGGATGTTATTGTAAATCTCCACGATATCCGAATCAATCTATGCGACAAACAATGGAGTCAGAATAGGACTTGTCAGTTATCGTCTCGTCTACTTGAGCGCCACCGCTAACTTCATTCACATACTTTCCCGGTATCTTAATTTTATCCTGCGCTTTCCGTAAGAAATATTCATATTCTATATCTACGTGCCCTATATCTATCGCGCGATAACCGAGCGGAGTTAAATCATAAGCTAAAAGCGTGGCCGTAGGCCCCATCGCCATAATCAGCAGTGCAGATTTAGGGACGATGGATACAATGCATTCAAGAATTACATCATATTTATCGAACGCATTTTCAGCAGGGCCAATGATACGATGTAGCGATTTGCAATTATCAAATAAGTCATTACCTACGCCCAAGCGAGTCTTTACTCCTTCTACAATATAAACATCTCGATCAGCCCACAACTTTTTGAGACGTGCAAAATAGTCGCCATGATCTATACCTTCAAACATCGTATAAGGTCTTGAGACATTAGCCTCGTAATAAGAACGATTAGACTCCAAAAGACGAGCAAACTTTAAGGCATGCTGACGGCGCCAAACGTAAGCGAAAGCCTTCTCGCGAGGACGTTTGTAACGGGCCGTCTTACTCTTCTTCTCATCATAGGAATAATCGTTAATTGCGATCATTATATTGTCTTGCTTGGAGCGTACTATTTCCCTGAGTCTATCACCTAGCTTCTTATTAGGACCTTGAAAACCAATTCGCCCACCCCAGATAACATCAAATTCTCCATTCCCTAACCTACACAACGACTTGTTAGAAGATAATAGTTCGTCTAAAGAATCAAAGAGATCATAGACCTTTGGCTCTTTCCACAGGAGTAAGACTAAGGCACCAAAAGGCTTTTCTATCAATTGCCATTTCAAGCTTCTAAGAATTTGAGAGATACTCATCCGCTTATCTTAATGAAAAATCATCGCTATAAATTTTGTTAATCGACACACAAAGACATACCAGAATGAATGTCTTTGCTGCAAATCCTTTGCTGGTTTTATGAGCGGATACAAGCGCGTATAATCCATTAAGCGTTCGCGAACTACTTGCGGAAACATTTCTTGCATCACCTGTAATCTTTCACGCTTATCTAAGGCTCGATTTGTATTACTGATGCCGCTCATATCTTGCTCTGCCACGACCAAATCAAGCATTTGATAGGAGCAGCCTTGAAAGAGTATGGCTTCAACCCAAAACTTCCAATCTGAAACGATTTTGAAGCGCTCATCATATTGGCATTTATCGAAGACGCTCCTACGTATAAAGGTGGCTTGGTGATTCAGCGTACTCTGCATCAATTGAACCAATATATCATCTACATATGGGCGCAATAGTTGCCCATTATCCATTCTCAAAATCTGGCAAGCTACGATATCTGATGTTAGTTGCAGAGCTGCTACTTTACTCAAAGCATCACGACCATGAAAGGTGTCTCCTGAATTCATAAAGATCAAATAGTTTCCCTTTGCATGAGAAACGCCTTTATTCATCGCATTATAGACGCCCTTATCGGCTTCAGAACACCAGAACGATAACTTTTGCTCTCCATTCTTTATAATGTCGACACTTCCATCATTTGAACCACCATCAATCACAATAAACTCATAGTCGGCACAAGTCTGGCTAAACACACTCTCCATTGTCTTGCGTAAACCTTCAGCATTATTATAACTGATCGTAATGACCGAGAACTTCATACTACTTTGGCCCTGATTGTTTCTATTATTTTCTTTCTCTCCTTCTTCGTGCATACGATAAATAAGGATGTGATCAACACCAATGCCACAGACAAAGTGCTGATACTGATAAACCTCAATAAATTGTTAGTCGGCATCAATTCCATACAGCAAAAGCAGCCTCCCATCACCAAAGCAAACATAAGGAAACAAGGAATAACCGCCTCTTTATAAAACCGTCGCCAATTGAAAGTCTTAAAATCATTGCGCAGCAGTCGAACATAATAATTAGACTTTGCCAGCTCCACAATAACCATAAAAACAAATGGAGCGACAGGTGATGCGCCAAACTTAAACAATATATAGGCAACCAACAATACGAGAAGCATCAGGCAACCTTCAAAAAGAGAGTATCTTTTATTCTTGCCCGTAGCCATAATTCCGAAGATTACAGGAGAGAATAAAACGCTAATGACGCAAGCTAACAATTGAAGCTTGCAAAACTCGGCTGTATAAGGCGGAGGCGTCACAAGCCACAATTTCAGAATATAATCGGCACAGAAAAAGAAAGGAGCAGAAAGTAGTAACATCAAGGAAAAAGAAAATTTCCCGGAACTTATTATCAACTCCTCAAAACGATTAAAGTCCTTGGATGAAAAGGATTTCGTAATAGCAGGCCTTACAGACATTGAAAAGTTTTTAGCAAAGCCGGAAATTGCGCCATAAACAGTATTAGCAAAACCGCACGCTGCATTGACAATCACACCAAAGAATACATTCAAAAAGATATTGATACCTTGGTTTTTTAACGTAAAGCTTAAGCTTGCAAAGACGTCCCAAGATGAAAAGATCAGAATAGGCTTCATCAAGCTCCACTCTCTTTGAAAAGAAAACTTACATTCTTTGAAATGACGCTTACAATAAAAATAATATATCGACTGTATCAATAAGGCAAAAAAGAAAATCAAGAAACCATACGTAATCAACTTATCAAAAAACACGAAGTAGACGACAAAGCAAGCGACAAGCTTTAAGACCGTGTCCAATATACCCACGTAAGCAAAGACATTCATTTTTTCGTGGGCAATAATCGTCGAATTATATGGTACTTGAATGATCTCAAGCATCAAAGAAAAGATGGAAAACTCATAAACCCAAATCGCAGCGTCCATTCTTGGCTGCGGGATCACTAAATAATTACAGACAAGCCAAAGTCCTACTGTTTGAGCAACGACAAAGACTAGTACAGCCAGCAGAAGGTGAACATTTAAGGTGGCGGAAAAGGTCTTACGTAACCTTTCAGGATCTCCATTTCCTAACTCATAAGCCAAAAAGCGAGAGGTTGCACCAGCCAAAGAGCTATTTAGAAAACCAAACAACACGACAACACCGGCTACAACTTGATAAACGCCTAAATCTTCAACGCCCAACACCTGTAGTATAATCCTCGACGTATAAAGAGAAACGACAAGATTAAACAGCATGCGAGCGTACAGAAACAGTGTATTCTTAGCTATCGTTTTATTTGAAGAAATAATTTCAGCCATTCGTTTTTTCTAATCGACCGATTACACACAACAAGTTCAGAAATAACAAAAAGAAATATGAGGACAAAGCATCACATTATTGTCATGCTATCTCCCTATATCTGTTATTCTTAATTAATCTACAGAAAGAGAAACGGTACTATCCAGTTTCTTCATCCCTCTCTCTATTTTATGTCTTTATTAGCAGTGATAAAGGCTTGCCGGGCCTTGGATAAATTGGGTAAAGACTTCATCCTATACTAGTTATCTTTCAACTTTATATCACCGAGAACGATGCTGTGATTTCTATGCCGGATTACAAAGTTACCAATCACAATCTCTCAAATGCAAAAATAGAGATAATTAATGACAAACACCCTTCTTGACGTTCTATTTTTTTAATGCCGAGTTAAATAACTGACTATTTAACTCGGCATAATCTTTTCAGATCTCGCAAAGATCAGATATGTATTTCGCTCACTGTCCGCCGGCAGTACTTAAGCCATATTGCAAGCCAATGCAACGCGCACTGATTGATCAGCCTCGAGAAGCGCCGGAGCGCGATTTCACAACAATATAAATTCCTAAGCCTATGAAGGCGGCAAGAATGATGAGCAGCGGCATAGCATACTCTTGTGGCTCCCCCCAAAACTCTTTGAAGAAATCAATACGCCCTAAGATCTCCACAGGAACCCAGAAAACGATTACCGTAGCGTAAGCCATACGCAAGTTAGCGCCCCAAGCCGAAAGACGCAACTGCTTCCAGAACATCAAAATCGAACCAACCAAGCAGAATGCACCAACCATAAACGTCACAGGGTGGTGATCGCCCAAGAAATTCTTATCATAACAAAACATCAAGAGCAGATACGAAGCCCAAAGCATCATATTGACCTCCATAAACGTCACGATACTCGTATGGCGTGTCATAGGATGCGGTGCGATAGCCTTGCGCTTGCTGCGGAAGCACACCTTCTGAATCCACGTAATAAAGAGACAACCATTGCGCGTACTGAAAATGTACATCACCATCATCATCATCCAAAAGCCAAAAGAAGCTGACAAAATCAGGTATTCAGGGCGAGTAGCCATCGCATCTTTTACCCACGGCTCACTCATACTATTGACCAGCTTTCCATTGATATGCATTACGGTTGTAGAGATGCCGTCGACATAAGTACTCGTCGTGCTCACCACACCATTGACAAGCTCAGGGTGCACGCCATATCGGTGCGCATAATACAGGAAGAGAAATTCCACCCAACCGGTCCAAAAGAGCAAACCGCCCAAGAGTCCCAAGAGGGTTTGTCGCGTATCGCCACGCACAAAGACGCCGACAATCACAATGATCAATCCGGCAAGTCCCAGCAAGAAACCGGCCACGTGAACAGTACTCGGCGCCAAATAATGCTCCATCAGCAGCATCAAAGCGTGGCCCAGCGGCATCGCAAACAAGACGATAAGGAAAGACGCTATCGTACGCCACACATACAATTTGCGGCGCGATTTGTCAAGAGTCGAATTTTGAAGTGTAGACATATCCATTTAAATATTCAAGCGTAAATAAAACCAGAAAAGGTGCGTCCATTGCCCACGCACACATCTCTATTATATAAATAATATGGGCCTAAAGCCCATCTTCGGCAAATGTACAACAAAAAGCATACAACAACGAATTTCTTGACGACACTTTTGAGTGCCCTCTCATTATTTACGAAGACGTTGATACCTGCTGCTAACAAAGCGATCGCAAAAGCCAAAAAGGCGCGGCCATCACTAACTACAATATATCCGTCATCGCATCATCTAAAGCCTCGCCTGCACGCACACAGAAAAGCCGCCGACAATAACATAAAGCATTGTCGGCGGCTAATTATTGCGTTGTTATCTTCCGTCTTAGAATCTGTAGCGATTATCTTTCACATCGCCGTTGCGCAATACAAGCGCGTTGATCAGCAACTCATTTGCACCGTAGTAGCTCTGCTGATAAATAGCTTGGAAGTAGTTTCCTGACTCGCGTTGCATTTCTGCTTTGGCGTCAAACTTCTCTGTGCCTTGCACCTTGCGCTGCACTTGCACGAAATAGATCGCTGCCGCGCCTTGAACAGCGCCCGAGAATTGTCCTTGAGCTGTACGTGCGATTGCGCCGGCCAATTTTGGTTCAGGCACAGCCAACGAACTCAACTGCGTTTGGCTGAAGAAGTTTTGGCCTTGCAACATTTGCAAGATCACACCCTTCTGCGTCTTCGCTTGGGCCATATCTTTCACGCCTTTCAAGCGCGCCATAAGCAGTTCGCCCTTCTTCTGCTGCTTCACGAGTCCCGTTAAGAGCTCGCGCACATTCTTGTTATCCCAAGGCAGGTAGCCCTTGTCGTTAACCGCTGTCACGCCCAACACGAGCAAGTGGTCATTGCTACGGCCGCACTCGAACAATTGTGAAACCTCGCCCGCCTTAGCCTCGTCGAAGAGCCAGCGCACAGCATCTTTCGCACGGCTGCCGCCGATTTGCTCTTGGATCGACTGGTTGCTTTGTGCATAGTTGGGCACATCACGCACGATATAGCCTTCGCGCGGTGCGTTTTTCGTAATCGCTTCAATCGTGCGGTTTGCAGAGAGGAAGCGGTTCATCTTATTGAGGGCCGCATTATAAGTATCCTTAGAGAATTGTAGCGGGCATTTCACCACAGCCACATTATATTTCGTTTCGATATGCTTACGCTCCAAAATCTGTACGACGATGCTACCTTGCGCATTGCTGATCACGCTATAGCCCGACTGCAACGTGTTGATCTGATTGATCATCTTCGCTTGGTCATCAGGCACGTTAGGCGCTTCATATTGCGCTGAGAACATCCAGATAGAATCCGTCGGTTGGTTATAGCGCTTTGCCAAGTCCTCAAATTTCGCACCACCCTGCAAAGCCTTCAAGATGCTGTCTGCACGCGTTTGACTTTCCTTCGGCGTCTTGCCCACAGCCGCTATCATACGGTAGCGTACAGAGTCAGCTGCCTGCAACTTGTTAATCAGTTTAAGCGTATTGATCGTATTATCCTGCGCGTTGTAATAAACCGGCTTCACGATGCCTACACCCATAGAATCCAAGGCCGCAGCAATGTCAGGCGTCGAACTGAAAGCGTTCTTGCTCATAGCCAACGTCGTGTAGGGGAAGGTAGTCTTGCTCGCATTGACAACCGCTGCGGGATCGCCGCCGGCCTCCAATTTTTGGCGCACCTCGTTCACCTCTTTCGTCAGGTCTGCCTTATCTTTCTCGCTGGCCTCAACAGTGACGTCAAGCACCTTAAGATCAACGCTCTTCGTCGGGTTGACGAATTGCTCCTTATATTGCTCGTAAGCCGCCTTCAAATCCTCATCCGTCACCTTCACGTCTTTATCGCTCACCGTCGTATAAGGTACGGCAGCCACTTCGACATCGGCCAACGTATTGCGAGCATCGAAATCCATCTTCGCAGAAATCGGGTTGGAGATAAAGGTCTGGCCCAACATGGTGTAGAATTTCATCTTCAGCAACTCGTTGCGCAATTGTCCTTCCGTGTACTCCCAAATCTGGCGAAGCATTTGGTATTGCTCTATATAAGCCTGCTGGCCGCTTTGGGCTAACTGCGCCATATTTTTGTCGTAATTTTTCAAGAAGTCTTGCAATGCATTCACGTCAAAGCGTCCGGTCTGCTGATTAGCAAAGCCCATTTGCGCCATCATCTGCAAGCTCTGAGCCTGCCCCGTGCGCAAAGCGTCTTGCACATCCTCGTCAGTCACTTGGATGCCGGCTTTATCGGTCTCGTGCTTGATGGCACTCGTGTTGACAAAGTCGGACCACACTTGTTCGCGAATCTGATCCTGTTCTTGATCAGTCAACGCATCACTCTGTCCGGCGCGTTGCTTCTGCATTTTCGCAATGTTAGAAAGCTGCTCAACGCGATTTTGGAAATCTTGAATCGTCAGTGTCTCGCCAAAGGCTTCGCCAACTTTCTGTTTGTCAGCGTTGGTGAGACCGGTAATCGACTGAAAGCCACTCTCGGCAATAAAAGCAAACAGGCCAAGGCCGATGATGATCATCAGGATCTTACCTTTGCTTCTGATTTTCTGTAGTGCTGCCATTTATATCTATTATTTTATTGTTTCTTCCGTATTTTAATGGCTATAAAGCCGGACAAAGGTAGCAAGTTTTATTGAGTTGCCTGCGCTCGGGCTGAAAAAAAATACAATTTTTCAACTATCTGCACCCATCCGGTTGAATTTCAAGCCAACGAAATGGGCCGACAAACTAAAAAAGCAGCCTTTCCCGGACGAAAAAACAACAAAAAGAACGCTGAACAGTCCTCAGCCCATCCGCTGCATCCGCTCCGGTATGCGGAAGGCAAACATAGCTTCCGCCTCCACCCCACGCATCGACCCTCAACGGTCCGCTATTTACGCGTCAAAGTCCGATCCGCCGGTTTACGCTCGTGAGCGTACACCTTTTTTCTCACGAGCGCAAGCCTTTTTTATCGTGAGGTGAAACCTTTTTTGTCGTGAGATGAAATCTTTTTTGTCGTGATCAAAAACCTCTCCAAAGAGCTTTGCGCGATGAATACCTTGGATTTTTTCAAAAACAAGCCAATTAAAACCTTGGATTTTTTCAAATTTAGACCATTTAATACCTTGGATTTTTTCATTTTTACTACCTTTGTCGCAGATTATAAGCTTAATAGTGGCATGTATTTTCCCAGATCCATAGATACGTATCTCTCAGCTTGGGCCGCCGCATCAAGCCATAAGCCGCTACTCTTAAGAGGAGCGCGACAGGTGGGCAAGTCTACGGCCGTGCGCCATTTGGCAACGCAATTCGATAGCTTTGTCGAGGTCAATCTTGAAAAGCAGTCGTCGCTCATACAATTGTTCAAAGGCGATCTTGACGCTGTCAAAATCGTTGCGCAGTTGGCCGCCGTGATGGGTCAACCCATCACGCCCGGTAAGACGTTGCTCTTCATTGATGAGATTCAGGCCTCTCCGGAAGCCATCATGGCCTTACGCTTCTTCAAGGAAGACTTGCCGGCTCTACACGTGATAGCAGCCGGTTCTCTGCTGGAATTTGCATTAGAAGATCTGCCCACTTTTGGGGTAGGAAGGATTCATTCGATGTTCATGTATCCGATGACCTTCGACGAATTTCTGACGGCCAACGGAGAAGACTTATTATTGCAGGCACGCAATCAGGCCACAGCAGCCTCACCGTTGCCGCTGCCCCTCTATCAACGATTGGTAGAACTGCTGCGCGAATATATGCTGATCGGCGGTATGCCGGAAGCAGTCAGCAGATGGGTGGAAACGCATAATTACTTAGCCTGCCAAGAAGTGCAGGACGACATTGTCGTAGCTTATGAAGATGACTTTCCTAAATATAAAAAGAAAATCGACCCACTGCTGTTAAGACTGACACTGAGAAGCGCTGCGGTGCAAGCTACGAAGAAGTTTGTCTACGCCAATGTGGGAGGAGGATATAAAACACACGAAATTAAACGGGCATTAGAACTACTTACGTTGGCCGGTATTCTGATTCCGGTGACGCACACCGATGCTAACGGATTACCGCTCGGGGCAGAGACGGACAACGCTTATAGAAAGATGCTGCTACTCGATACGGGCTTGATGCTGCGATTGCTCAATATGACGACGGGCGACATCTCAGATTTGACGACTCACATCCTAACCGCCGAAACTTCAGAACTGGTCAACAAAGGGCCGATGGCGGAGATGATGGCGGGATTGGAAATGCTTCATTATAGGCAACCCAACATTCGCCACGCCCTTTATTATTGGCAAAGAATGGCAAAGAATGCGGAAGCAGAGATAGATTATATCTCTCAGTATAAGCAGGTGGTACTTCCTGTGGAGATTAAATCGGGTACACGAGGAGGCATGAAAAGTCTTTGGTCGTTTCTACGCGAAAAGCAATTGGACAATGCCGTCAGATGTTCGTTAGAAAACTTCGGCACTTTCGATTATGCTGATACGCTCGACAATGGTCGCCTGCGCCACGTCGCACTCTGTCCGCTTTTTGCCTTGTCTCAATTGGAGCGTTTAGCTAAAGAGTTGCCTTGGGATTGACGTCTCTCGATTTATAAGTCGCTTTCGTGCTCGCTCAAATCGAACGAAAGCGTAAAATAAAAAACGCCGGCCAAAAGGTCAGCGTTTATTTCTTTTGCGGAATGGGGCGCTCGCGCATCGGCGGAGCGGAATCGGATTGCGTAGGTGCGGAGCCGGAAGCGGCCGGCTGACTATCGTTGAACATCGGCATATAGCCACTACTGCGATGCAACTCATACTGCGTCAGTTGCTCGTTGGCGGTGAAGCGATTGCCTTCTATCATGTGCCCCGGCTTTTTAATCTGCATATAGCTATCAGAGTAAAAACGATGCTCCAGCATATCCCAGAACACTTCGTGCGTACGAAAAGTCGTCTGCGTGGCCCGATTGTCGATAAAAACGTTGCCTTTAAAGTGCCATAAGCGTTCGTCGAAGCACCAAGCCGTATCGGCTTGCATGTAAAGGTCCATTTTGAAATTCTCATCAAAACGTTCGAGGAAGATACCGCGCGGGAATTCTTGGCGAGGCGGCTTGGTCTGATCGTAATAGAGCCACGCCTCGGCTATGATACGATACTTCATCACGCCGGAATCGGAGATCATTTTCGTCACGCCAAAGGTTTCCATCACAGGCATTGAGTCGCGCGGCATATCGAGGCGTCCAGTAGGTGGTTTGTCGCCTCCGCAACTCCCCAAGAGAGAGACCACGAACAGCAAGAGTAAGCCGGCAACACTCCAATCAGTCCATCGACGCAAGCGAACGGGAGCAGCTGAAGCGGGTGCAAATGCAGACCGCCGCCCGGCGGTCTTTTGAAAACCGGGCAGCAGTCGTAATGCTTTATTTTGCCTAAAGTGGGCCGTCTTTATTGGGCTTTCCATTTTGCAAACCAGCGCTCGTTAAAGCTGATGCCAATCGTAAAGCGAATATAATCTTCTTTAAGCAGCGTCTTCGTGCTTGGCGCTACGTGTTCATATTGAACGCCTAAATTTACAATGCAACGATTGCTGTAGTTTGTGTTGACGGGGAGGCCTACGCCTGCACTGATAATATAACTCTTCGGACCATCCTGCCCATTGACGCGAACATAGGGCGAAGCGTAAGAGAAGCCGGCACGATAGCGCACGTGGTCGCGCCAGCGCAAGCCTTCTTCGTTGGCAATATACTCTACGCCGGCGGAGAAGCGCGAACGATCGAGCAACTGCCCCTTAGATACATTATATATATAGCGGCCATCGGCGCCTACGGAAAGTTCCGGCATGCGCACATCAGCCCATTTTTGCAAATTATAATCGACGGAAAGCGTCAAACTGCGATTCCACGTCCACGACAAGCCCGCACCAAAGCTCGTGGGCAGCGCGAAAGCCTTAGCCGTGCCGATTGTATCGCCCACGAATCCATTGCCTACAGACTTCAGATCATAGAAGAAAGCATTGCGATTGATATCGTGGCCAAGGCCATACGAAAGGCCGAGCGCCAGCGTGTGTTTCTTGCCGATCGACTGCACATATTGCAAACCGAAATCAGCCTTATAGGTATGCAGACTAGCCGAATATTGGCGACGCAGCGTACTGATGGTAGCGTCGGAGAAAGAAGAGGTGACGGAATGATCGATATCGCCCCAGAGATAGCCGAAGTTGGCGCCCACGGAAAGTCCTCGGAGCGGTTCCCAGCCGATGCCGGCATAAGCTACGTGCAAGCCGCCATCGCCTTTATAGGCATTGGTTTGCGTCACCTCGCCCGTCTGTGTCTGCATCGTGGTCTTCCGACTGAAATCATAACCCACGGTCGAGTAGGGCAAGAGGCCGATTGAGAAGCCCAAGCGTCGGCGGAGGCGGAAGCCCGCCGTGATGTAATCAAGACTCGTATTGCGAGCATTCACTTTCAAGCTACCTTCCGTCAAATAGGTGTTTTGCAGCGTAAGACCGGCATCAAAAAGAAACGCCAAAGAGTCGATAGCGGAATAAGATGCAGGGTTGAGCACATTAAGCGTAGCGCCGGAACGCACACCGAGGCCCGTGCCGGCCATATCTGTAGTTCTGGCACTGTAACGATCGTTGAGCAAACCGAAGCCATAGCGCGAATAAGGCGAATTGCTGCCGTTGGTCTGGGCCATGGCAAACGTTGCGGCGAGAAGAGCCGAAACGAAGAGGGTTATTTTTCGAATTGTCATAAGGACTATTTTACTACTATCATTAATAAATGCGAACTACTTCCGGGCAACTGTGTTATAGATAGCCAAAACCTTGAGTCCGCGAGCCACGAGATCAGCTTCGCGCCGCAGGGGCAGCGAGGCATCAGTGGAGAAGTAAACGGCATCGCCGCCCGTCAGGAATATTTGCAGATCAGCGTGCGCTTGACGAAAGCGATCTATGCAGCCTGTGATTTCATCTTGCCATCCTGTGAGGACGCCGGTGCGAATGGCCGTCAGTGTATCAATACCCGGATTCGGCGTAGCGCCTTTAGGGTCGACGAGGGGCAACTGCGCGGTATGTTCGTGCAAGGCGGCGAAGCGCAAAGCCAAGCCCGGCGAGATATTGCCGCCAAGATATTCGCCCGAAGCGGCGACAAAGTCGTACGTCACGCAAGTGCCGGCATCGATAATCAAGAGCGGATGCGCCGGAAGCAGGTCGGCCGCGCCAACAGCCGCAGCCCAGCGATCCGCGCCCAGCGTTTCGGGCGTATGATACCCATTCTTCAGCGGTGCAGGCGTTAAGCCCGTCACGCAAAGGGTGGGAATCTCCAATTGAGCAAGCAGCGTGCGTAGCGGCAAACTGCGATCGCCCACATCAGAAATGGCGCAACGCTCGACGGGGTACTGCCGCACCCATTCGCGAAGTTGGCGGCCGTCGGCCGTCAACGGGCAGGCGGCGGCCACGCATCGATCACCCTGAAAGAGGCTCGCTTTCGTCTGCGTATTACCCGCATCTATCGTCAGCGTCATTTGGCGTAAACGTCTCAATATTGTTGCAAAAGTAGTGTAAACACAAAGAAAGACAAAACAATAAACGTTTTTTGTAGCCTTATCTGTCCTTGTCGGGCAATGTGACGGCAAACTTATTTTCTTTTCTCTTGCGCGATGGCAGGCTTTTGCGGCTTTGCGGGCAGAGAGATCTATCGCTAAAAAGGCAGAAACGAGACGACAGCGCGCAAATTCACCACACGGAACTCAGATCGCCCAAACTATTTGCCCTGATGTGAGTTATATTCGACGGATTCTATATAAATTTGCAGACTTAAGCAGACACAACTCCACTATGGGCAATTATATTGTTTCGGCGCGCAAGTATCGCCCCACGAATTTCGATGATGTCGTGGGTCAACACGCGCTTACGACTACACTGAAAAACGCCATCGCGGCCGGAAAACTGGCGCACGCTTATTTATTCTGCGGACCGCGCGGCGTAGGTAAGACGACTTGCGCTCGTATTTTTGCCAAGACGATCAACTGCCTGCATCCCGGCCCCGGCGGGGAGGCTTGCGGGGAATGCGAAAGTTGCCAAGCGTTTCAGGCGGGTCGAAGTTTGAACGTCCACGAGCTTGATGCGGCCTCTAACAATAGTGCGGAAGATATCCGCGCCTTGATCGAACAAGTCAATATCTTGCCGCAAATGGGGCGCTACAAGGTGTTCATCATCGATGAGGTACACATGCTTAGTACGGCGGCGGCCAACGCATTTCTAAAGACGCTCGAAGAGCCGCCCGCACACGCCATCTTCATCTTGGCGACGACAGAAAAGCAGAAACTTCTACCTACGATTTTAAGCCGATGCCAGATTTACGACTTCAATCGTATGGAGGTAAACGACATTGTCAATCATCTCAAGCGCGTAGCCGAAGATCAGCACATTCAATATGAGGAGGCGGCGCTCAACGTCATTGCGCAGAAGGCCGACGGCGGTATGCGCGATGCTTTATCT
>JABZGO010000300.1 GCA_015259305.1 Alloprevotella tannerae
CAATACGGGAAAGGACATTCGCCAAGAGATCTCCCAAAAGTCGATTTTCGATGCCGCAGCGCCTACGGCGAGCGGATTTGTCTCTAATCTTTCGACCGGCAGCGACGTTTTGAGCAATGAGCGCACCGCTTTTAATCGCACGCATATCTTTGGCAACAGTTGGTTGTTCAAACTTAGTAAAGATACCGAACTGCGCACGCAGTTGACCGGCCTTTGGGATAAAGGCGCAGTTCGGCAACAATATCGCACAATCTATACCGACGTTGTCGGCGATTCCGTTATCGACGAAGTAAGCAGCGCCAACAGTTACCGAGCTGCGTATAGCGGCGAACTACTTTATATTATCAATTCCGACAAACTCTATTTGCGCAACACCGCGTCGGGCTACATCGACTTCAACCATAGCTTTGGCCAAGCGCAGCTCAACGGGCGCAGCGTCGTGCAGGCTGTCAGTCCGCACCGTAGCTATTTTAGCGATTACATCGACTTTGTTCGCAGATTCAGCGGCGGCAAATCATTCGGCATGAAGGCCTATTTTTCTTACAACTATCTGCCTTCTTCTCTCTTGCTCGCCGATAATTCTTGGCAGGTCCTCAATCAACACGCGCTCTATTGGGGCTTGTCCACCAACTTCCGCCATCGGCTCTTCGGCTTCAATATTACGTACGATGCAGGGCTGGATGGCGTGCGTCAACAGCTGCGTCTGCACAACTTTATGGCCCATCAGCGTTACATCGCAGCTGACAATAAGGCCTACCTTATCCCGAGTTTCGCCTACAAGACCGAGCGTTTTGAAGTTGCGCTCGATGCTGACGTCAACCTCTACCTGCGCCGACTCGACGACGAACGGAAAGTCGACCTGACCGTCAATCCCACTTTTTTATTGGCCTATAAACCGACGGCCCGCTGGAGCTTTCGCTGCTATGCCGGACTGCATAAGGGCTTGCTCGAAGGCACGAGTGCCCTCGAAGCCCCGATTTTTACGAGCTACATGAGCCTGCGCCGCGGCAACGGGAAGCCCGATTTTGTGCGTTCGGCCAATCTTTCGGCCACGATAGCTTATAAAAATGTGCTCAAGGGTTATTTTGCCAATCTTAATATGCAGACGAGTCGCACGGGTCACGTGTTGCTCTATCGCAATGCCTTACATCCCACTTACTTTTACTATCAAACCGTGCCGACCGACCTGCATACGCACAGTTCCAATTATAGTTTGGAAGGCGAAGTCAGCAAAAGTTTTGATTGGAAACACTTGCTGCTTTCCCTATCCGGCCAACAGAGTTGGGACAATAGTAACATGCTGCTCCAAACCTCCATCATTCCCCTCCGTATGCTCAATGGCGGCGCCAGAGCCTCTGTCTCTATACGCCCCGTGGCTTGGCTTTCATTGTTTGGCAAGACGGAATTTTCTTACAGCAAGCAGCAACGCCGCGATGCGCTCCGTACGGCTTCGCCCACCTACTTATATTATCGTCATGCCCTGCGAGCCGGCGTCGTTTTCGGTGCGTGGCAGTTGAATTGGAACAATGAATTGTTTCACGACAACGATGATGCCTCCTCGGCCCACTTTTTTGCCGACGTGGATCTCCGGTATGTCAAGAAGCAATTCGAAGTAGGTTTTTACCTGCACAATATTTTCGGCCATTCCACCTTTGAGCGCCGCTACATTACTTCGACCCAGCGCTCCTATACGCTCACGACGCTCCGCCCGCGCGAGTTCCTCGTTCGTGTAGCCTTTAGTTTCTGATGCGTACGGCTGATTTTTGTTTCCTTTTGACCGTATAAGCCGGCAAAGATTCAAGCCTTTTGTCCACCTAAAGTGGAATATTTTCTACCCTCCACCACAAATACCTTTATCGGCGTAATGCTTTGTTCGGTTGATGTTGTGCCTCGCATTCGTCACGTCGCCAATATCTTTACCCCGTT
>JABZGO010000301.1 GCA_015259305.1 Alloprevotella tannerae
GGGCTTGGTCGTGCCGAATGGGGGGCACATTTACTTAAATGATCACGATATTACAAAGTTTCCCGTGTACAAACGAGCGCGCTATGGCATAGGTTACTTGGCGCAAGAGGCTTCCGTATTTCGCTCAATGAGTGTGGAGGATAACATTATGAGCGTGCTTGAAATGACGGGGAAGTCAAAAGAGTATAGAAAAGACAAGCTCGAAAGTCTTATTGCGGAGTTTCGTTTAGGGAAGGTACGCAAGAACAAAGGCAATCAACTCTCGGGCGGAGAGCGGCGGCGCACGGAAATAGCTCGATGCTTAGCCATTGATCCTAAGTTTATCATGCTTGATGAACCCTTTGCCGGCGTCGATCCGATTGCAGTAGAAGATATCCAATACATCGTTTGGAAACTAAAAGACCGACATATAGGTATTTTAATTACCGACCACAACGTAGAGGAAACGTTAAGTATTACCGATAGGGCCTATCTGCTTTTTGAGGGGCGCATCTTGTTTCAAGGCACGCCGGAAGAGCTTGCGGCCAATCAAGTCGTTAGGGACAAATACTTAACAAACTCCTTTAAACTGAGAAAGAAAGATTTTCAAAGTATAGAAAAACAAAAAGAAAATAGTCTCTCATGATGAAAGTATTTTTAAGCTGCTTGCTGCTATTGCCGCTCTCAGCCTTTGCAGACACGATCCACGTGGACAAGGTTTACCTTCAAGGTGCCTTGGTTTTGCAAACTCCGTATCAAACGGATAAGACGAATATGAAAGGAACCACCTTTGATTTGGAGGAAGTTCTTAGTAAGAACAGCACTTTGATAGATCTCCCGACCGGAGATAAAACGATTCGGAGGGCAACGGCACTACCGGCAATTGACAACAAACCTACCTTGCGAGCTTTGCGCTTCACGCTTCGCACGCAAGACTTTGTGCGCCCTACTGTTATTGCAAAAAGTTTGGGTAAGTATAAGATGTATCTGAATGGTAAAGAAATTTACTCCGGCCAGCCTTTCTCTTTACAACCCGGTGAAAGCAATGTGGACATTCTTTGCCTAACAAAGCCAGAAGAAAAGGATTCCTTTAATGTAAGTGTCGCAGGAAAGGATTTGAATCTTTTACAAATCAATGCGACAGGTAAGCGCCTGTACGTAAGAGATGATATGATTTTAGGGCCGCACCCCAACTATCTAAGCATCTCACCAAATGGTCGCTATCTTGCTTATAGTATCGTTACGGTTAAGAAAGATGGAACTTCTGCGTATGAGACTATTATCAAAGACGTTAAGTCTCAAAAAGTGCTTAATCGCTACAATGCTTATTCAGATGTCAAATGGTTGCCTAAAGCTGACATTATGTATGGTACGCGAGAAGAAACGGGAGGCCGCGTTTTATATACCTTTGACCCTGCAACGCAGCAAGAGTCTGTAATTGCTTCCGGCATCCCTGCAGGTAGTTTTGAAATCTCTCCGCAAAGAGATTATTTGATTTATCGAGTGAATGAAGACGGACAGAGTTATGAAAACGGCATTAAGCGTATCTTCCAACCTGATGATCGTATGCCGGGCTGGAGAAAGCGCCAGTCTCTTTTCCGTTATGACCTTAAGATGGGAACGATGGAGCGCCTAACCTTCGGAAAAGAAAGTGTAGAACTTGAGGATATTTCTTCTGACGGTCGCCGCTTGCTTTTGCTTTACGACCGCTTTGATGCTACTCAACGCCCCTTTCATCGCAAGGTTATTTTGAGCTTAGATTTGTCTGCCAACAAAGTAGACACGATCTACAACAACGCGACGTTCGTTGAGTCGTGCTCTTTCTCGCCCGATGACAAGCAAATCTTGATCAAGGCCTCTCCTGCATCATTTGATGGTATAGGATCGGAAGTTAAACCCAATCAATTTCCCAACTCCTTTGACTATCGTCTCTATTTGCT
>JABZGO010000302.1 GCA_015259305.1 Alloprevotella tannerae
TGTAGAAACTTTCTTTTGACGCGTATGACATTTGCCCAGCCCTATTATTTCTTATTATTCTTGCTGTTGATTCCGCTTATCTTGTGGCATTTTTTGCTAAAAGGGAAGCGCGAATCTACTTTAACCTTATCGACGACGGATCCTTATAGGCAGTTGCCCAGAACGCCGCGTACGGCGCTCATTCATTTGCCTTTCTTACTAAGGATCTTGACTTTTGCTTGCATAATCTTTGCGCTGGCCCGCCCGCAGACACACAATGCGTTGAGCAGCAAAGAAACGGAAGGTATCAATATAATGATGGCTATCGACGTCTCAACGAGTATGCTCACGCCGGACCTTCCGCCCAGTCGTATTGAAACGGCTAAACAAGTGGCTTACGAGTTTATCAATAATCGTCCGGACGACAACATCGGCTTGACTGTCTTCGGCGGCGAGGCTTACACGCAATGCCCCTTAACAACGGACCATTCTGCGCTACTCAATATGTTTAAGCAAGTAAATTGCGACTTGCAGAAGGAAGGAGTCATAAGCCCGGGAACGGCTATCGGTATGGGCTTATCGAGTGCCGTGTCTCATTTGGAGCAAAGTAAGTCGAAGAGTAAGGTAATCATTCTTCTGACGGACGGCGAAAACAACGCCGGTGAAATATCGCCGCTTACTGCGGCTGAAATGGCAAAGCGCTTGGGCATCCGCATCTATACGATTTCTGTAGGGACGGACGCTGCGGTCAATCAACCCGTAGCAACGCTGCCCAATGGTGAGACCTACGAAGCGGCGATTAAGCAGAACACAGACCCGAAAACGTTGGAGGCAATCGCAAACTCAACGGGTGGGAAATTCTATCAAGCCCGAAGCAAAGCGAAATTAAGAGATATCTATCAAAACATAGACCGTTTAGAGAAGACAAAGCTGAAGGTGAGCAATTATAATCGACACTACGAAGCCTATCAATTGTTTGCTTTAGTTGCGCTCTTTACGTTTGCACTGGAAATATTGTTGCGTCTGACTTGGTTTAGACGTATTCCTTAGCTTTAACCCACGACACGAAATTTATGTTCAGATTTGCTGATCCGGAATACTTATATTTGTTGCTGTTAATCCCTTTTTTGATCGGGATTTACTTACTTACGGCCCTTCGGAACAAGCGGCGTTTGCGCAAGTTTGGAGACCCGCGACTGCTGATTGCATTGGTGCCGGCTTATTCTCGCCGCAAACCTTTGGTAAAGTTTGCTTTACTTTTGTCGGCTTTGATTACATTGATCATACTCTTGGCCCGACCGCAAAATGGTTTAACTACAACCAGCGAAAACAAAAAAGGAATAGAAGTAGCTGTGATGCTGGACGTTTCCAACTCAATGCTGGCGCAGGATGTCAGCCCCAATCGCTTGGAGCGTGCGAAGCTGCTCGTCTCTACGCTTATTGATCGTATGCAAAACGACAAGATTGCGTTAGGCGTCTTTGCCGGCGAGGCTTATCCTCAATTGCCCATCACGGGAGATTACGGCGCGGCCAAACTATTTCTGAATTCGATTACGCCGGGAATGGTTACGCTGCAGGGAACAAACCTTGCGGCGGCCATCAACTTAGCCGATAAAAGTTTTACGGACAAGAAACACGTAGGCAAAGCCATCATTATCATCACCGATGGGGAAGACCACCAAGGCGGAGCTGAGGAAGCGGCGGCGGCAGCAGCCAAAGAGGGCCGAAAAGTGTACATCTTGGGCATCGGAAACCCCGGTGGCGCACAAATACCTTTGGGCAATGACTACTTAAAAGACAACAATGGGCAAGTTGTAGTAACGAAATTAAACGAGCAAATGTGCCGCGAAGTAGCTAAAGCCGGCGATGGACTTTACTTGCACGTAGATAATTCGAACGCGGCCCAAGAGCAATTGCAAGCTGCTTTGGGGCAA
>JABZGO010000303.1 GCA_015259305.1 Alloprevotella tannerae
GTGTGGTGGAATCCATCATGTAGAGTAGCTTCTCCCGGTCTTTAGACTCATGCGGCTGTCCCTTGTGGCACTTGGATGGGCGGCTGTCCGCTAAAAACTTGGCATACATTTCCAATAGATACGCATAAACACTTGCAAAGAACTCCTGAGGACGACGTATATTGGCCTCTGCAAGCGTACTGCGACGAACCAGATAGTTCATTCCGAGATGTCCGAGTTTGTGAGCCTCCGCCTTCATGCCTATCTCAAGTTCGCGCAGAGAATCAAAGTGTTTGAGGATGCCGAACAACATTACGACAAGATGTTGGTAGCCGTCAAAACGCTTCACATAAGCCTCACTTCCTTTCGTTTCGCGGCTTATTTGAAGAATTTTCTCCTTGTCGAGTAACTGTAACACTTGACTATAGACCGGCTGTCCGGTAAAATGTGTACTTTTACCCATGGTTAAATGTTTTTTGTCGAATACAAATTAACCATTAAGGGCTGACTTCACAAAATGAAATCAGCCCTTTACTTTTTGCCCGCTCCAAAAGAACGGCATATCGATCAAAAAACTTTTTAGCGGACAGCAATAAAAAAAATCCGTGTCGTGCATTCGACAAGCCTATGCACGACACGGAGGAATAAGTTCAGAATAATCAGCGCAAGGCATCCAAGCTCCGGGGGATAAGGATGCAAGCGGGCAGCGCCGATTTAGTATTTGTGGTCAGTATCTTTCAATTCATTACGCGTGAGCGACTTTTTGTCGAGCGCGCGCCAAGCGTAGAAAATGTAGGCCAACACGAAGGGGATCAACAAAGAAACGTAAGCCATTGTGCGGAGCGTAAACTCTGTTGAGCAACTATTGGTGATCGTCAGCGAACTCTGTATATCGGTCGAACTCGGATAGTAGCACGTATTATTATAGCCCGCCAAGAGCAACAAAGCCAGCACGGTGAGCACCACGCCTACGCCCGCCGGCCAAATGCCTCTGCGAGAAGTTTTTTTAAAGATGCCGGTCAGCACACCATAGAGCACGAGCACCACGCCTACTAAGAACGTGCCGAGCACGGCAGGCATTGCCAAGAGATTGTGGAGATACTTGTAAGCTTCAGGCGCTACTGTTCCCGTCGCAGGGTCAACGGCCAAACCGGTAGCCGTCAAGAGATAGCCTACAAAAGCCAAGAAGAAAAGCAAGAAGGGCACCGTATCGATCAAAATCTGACGGCGAATGCGCGGCTGCAAGTCGGCATCGTTGATGTTGTTCAAAAGATAGAGCGAGCCCAACACACGCGCCAAGAAGAATACGGCAAAACCAAGCACCCAGTTCCACACATTAAACAAGGCATCGAGGCCGTGCCAACCATTCGCCCACCGACTGATGACCGGAACGAGCGATTTTGCGTCCATCGCGCTATGATCTACAACGAAAGCAGAGCCCGTAAAGAACGTAGCAACGGCTGCGCCAACGAGGAAAGGCCCTGCAAAACCGTTGAAGACCAAGAAGCGGCGGAAGACGTTGCGGCCGTAAACGTTGCCGGGTTTATTTTGGTATTCGTAAGCCACGGCTTGTAAGACAAAGCTCGCGAGAATCAGCATCCAAACCCAATAGGCGCCGCCGAAACTCGTACTGTAAAAGAGGGGAAACGAGGCAAAGAAAGCGCCGCCAAAGGTTACGAGCGTCGTAAACGTAAATTCCCATTTACGGCCTGTGGAATTTATAATCAGGGAGCGCTCTTCCTCTGTCCGCCCCAAGCGAAAGATTAACGTGTTAGCCCCTTGCACGAAAAAGAGGAAAACGAGGAGTCCCCCGAGCAGAGCTACGAGCAGCCACCAATAGTGTTGTAAGAAATCGTAAGTTATCATAGGTCTTTGCATCCTTAATCCCGGCGCGCCGCAAGCAAACATATATAT
>JABZGO010000304.1 GCA_015259305.1 Alloprevotella tannerae
ACTGCATCTCTATATAGACGGTTTCCGACAGATGACTTGGGGCCGCGTGCTTTGGGGTATTATTTTGCTCAAACTCTTTCTGATGTTTGTCGTTTTGCGCTTGTTTTTCTTTCGCCCCGCATTGGGCGGACTCAATGAGCAGCAAAAGGAAGAGGTCGTGGGCAGCAATTTAGTGAATAAGTCAACAGATAAAACACATTGAATATATGGAACCATTAACAGCTCTACTTGACTGGTCGCGGGCGCAGTTTGCGCTTACGGCCTGCTATCACTGGCTTTTTGTGCCGCTGACGCTCGGCCTCGCCGTGATTATGGGAATTATGGAGACGATCTACGTCGTGAAAGGCGGAGAAGTCTGGAAGCGCACTGCGCAATTTTGGATGAAGCTCTTTGGTATCAACTTCGCCATCGGCGTAGCTACGGGCTTGATCCTCGAATTTGAATTTGGCACCAACTGGAGCAACTACTCGTGGTTCGTGGGCGACATCTTCGGCGCTCCGCTCGCCATCGAGGGCATTTTTGCCTTCTTTATGGAGGCTACGTTTATTGCCATAATGTTCTTCGGTTGGAACAAAGTAGGTCGCAAGTTTCACCTGGCGTCTACGTGGCTTACCGGCCTCGGCGCCACTATTTCCGCTTGGTGGATTCTCGTGGCCAACGCTTGGATGCAGCACCCCGTAGGTATGCGCTTTAACCCCGAAACGGTGCGCAACGAGATGGTTAGTTTTTCCGATGTGGCACTTTCCGGCGCAGCCGTGACGAAGTTTGTGCATACGGTGACGTCTTCTTGGATGGTAGGTGCCGTCTTCGCCGTGGGCGTTAGTTGCTGGTTCTTGCTCCGCAAACGCAACCAACAGCTCGCTTTGCGCAGCATCCGCGTAGCTGCACTGGTCGGCATCGGCTCCGCCCTCTTGACGATATTTACCGGCGACGTGTCGGGCGTAGAGATGGCGAAGCATCAGCCGATGAAGCTCGCCGCAGCCGAAGGCTTGGAAAAGGGCGGCACGCGTGCAGCCTTCTCGATCGTCCCCGGTGTGAAAGCGCCCGGCGTATTGTCGATCTTAGCAACACACGATATCGACGGCTTCGTGCCCGGTACGCAGGACATCATTGACGGCTACACGACGCCCGATGGCCAAAAGGTGATGGGTGCTGCCGAGAAGATGGAACGCGGCAAAAAGGCCTTGGCTGATTTTACGACGTTCCGCAGCAAAATGAAGACCGACTCGGTCGGCGCACAAGTAGCGCGCGACTCGCTGATGAAGAACGTAGACTATTTCGGCTACGGCTACATCAACGACAAAGCCGAGTTGATCCCGCCCGTGGGCCTCGTCTTCTGGAGTTTCCGCGTGATGGTCGGTCTGGGTATGGCTTTGATGCTCGTCTTGATCCTTGTTTGGTGGTTTGAGCGCAAAGGTACGCTGACAAAGAAGACGTGGTTGCACCGCATAGGCGTATGGAGCATTCCGGCCGTCTTCATTGCGAGTCAGGCAGGTTGGATTGTGGCCGAATTGGGCCGTCAGCCGTGGGCTATCCAAGACTTGTTGCCCGTCAGTGCCGCCTTGTCGGATCTTTCCGTGGGAAGCGTGATAACGACTTTCTTCCTCTTCTTGGTGATCTTTACCGTGCTGCTCATCGCCGAAATCAGCATTATGACGAAGGCTGTGCGCACGCAGGAGGAAATTCCCGATTAAAACGGTGCGAATGCTTAGCCTTGGTTTTCAGCCGTAGCGCATCGTGGTCGCAACTGCCGACCTCGCGCCGCTGCTGAGAGGCGAAGCTCACTGAAATACATTCAAAAGCAATTCATAAACAGACAAAAACATTCCCGAAGCCCGATTCGCTGCCGCAAGGCGCTATACATATTATATATATG
>JABZGO010000305.1 GCA_015259305.1 Alloprevotella tannerae
CGGTGATGGTGTAGCTTATTTGCAGGCTATGCCGCCGACTGATTTCATCTTGCTGGATCCGGCGCGGCGCGATGGAGCGGGCCGAAAGGTCGTGAGTTTGGCCGATTGCGAGCCCAACGTAATGGATATATTGCCCTTGCTGCGCGAAAAGGCGCGCTATACACTCCTGAAACTCTCGCCGATGCTCGATTGGCACACGGCGGTGAGCGATTTGGGGCAGGTTTGCGAGGTCCACGTCTTTGCTGAAAAGGGAGAATGCAAGGACTTGCTCTTGCTGCTGGGCCCTACGGACGGACAGCCATCGATTCACTGTCGAGACGGGGTGGACTTTTCTTTCCAAACTGCCGATGAAACCGCCGCAAATTGCACTTTTACTGCCGAGGTTGAGACCTTTCTTTACGAACCTTCGGCGGCGCTTTTGAAAGCGGGCGCGCTCAAACTACCGGCTCTCAGATTCGACTTGAAAAAGTTGCATCCCAACAGTCATTTATATACATCCACGCAGCTTATCGCCGACTTTCCGGGCCGCCGCTTCCGCTGTCTGCGCACGACAACAATGAACAAGGCGGCACTGAAAGCTTTCTGCGGCGACACGAAGCGAGCCAACATCACCGTGCGCAACTTTCCGCTGACGGTAGACGCACTCCGAAAGAAGCTCCACGTAAAAGAGGGCGGCGACGACTATTGGTTTGCCACGACGCTCTGCGATGGGCAAAAGGTACTCATAGCCTGCGAAAAATTGCCCGCAAATCATCCATCTGATTAGTTGTTTTTTGCACCTTCCTATTCAAGGTCTCGTATCGTTTGGTCGGGGCAAACGATGGTTTGGTAGGAGCAAACAATAGTTTGGTCGGGGCAAACAATGGTTTGTTGGGAGCAAACAATCGCCGGAGGGCATTGTCGACCTAAAATATCCATACGTCGAAGCGCCATTTTTGCGCCGCCACCGGCCTGTATCAAATGTGGCAGCAGCAGAGAGTAGAGAATGCGTATTCCGAAAACGACACTTCGCGGCACAGCGCTTGCCGGAAGATACGCTAAAAGCAAGGGCAGGTTGAAAAGGTGCACTTCTACGGCCGACGATCTTGACTTTTCCGCTCAAAACGGAGAAAGTAGCGATGCGAAACGGCGACAACGCTATTTATTTCGTAGCTTTGTAGACTTATCAATCAGTGTCGCTACCACAATAACCGCACGCACGCCGACGGCGAACAGCACAACGCGCGCAATGCGTTGACACATTATATTATATATGACGGCTTATGCCTAATCTTCGAGAACGCTTGGCGCCGCTGGTCGGCTCTTGTTGGCGCGTGGCCTTGGTTACGACGCCGCTTGCCGATATTTTGGCCGGCGCATCCTTGCGTTTCGTGCCCATCGAAGCGCCCGAAAATGGCGTTTGGTATGGCGATCCGTTTATTTTAGACGTTTCGCCGAGCGAAATCACGCTTTTGGTGGAAGCTTATGTGGAGCGAAAATTGCAAGGACACATCGAACGCCTGACCATAGCGCGCACTACGGGGCAGGTACTCGAGGCAAAGACCGTTCTTAGCTTACCCACCCATTTGAGTTTTCCGGAGATTGTGCGCCGCGATGGCGAAATTTTCATCCATCCGGAAAACATTGCTTCCGGCGAGCACAACCTCTTCCGCTACGATCGCGCGCAAGACGCGTTTGTCTTTGATCGTTTGCTAACGAAAGTGCCACTTGTCGATGTCGTATTCCATCAATCGGGCGGCGAAGAGTGGCTCATCGGCTCGATGGATGCGGACCCTTACGGGCGAACGCTGCATTTTTTGAAAAAACAAGGCGATGCGTATGAAGCCACGTCTCATTTGCGCTTTCCGGAAATTATTGCG
>JABZGO010000306.1 GCA_015259305.1 Alloprevotella tannerae
GCGTTTAGCGGTTCAATTGTCTGCATGCGGTAAGCGTCCGATGACGATTTCTCTAGATGATTACTTTGTAGAACGCAGCAAAACGCCACTTGATGAGAAAGGTGAATATGATTATGAACATATAAATGCAATAGATATCCCTCTGTTAAACAAACAATTGAACCAATTTCTAAGTGGAAAATTTGTAGAGTTGCCCAAGTTCAACTTTCTGACAGGGGTAAGTGAAAAGAGCGGCGTAAAATTACAAATGGAAGAGGGGACATTGCTTATTTTAGAAGGAATCCACGCGCTCAATCCTATGCTTACCGCTCAGATACCCAATGATTATAAGTTCAAAATCTATGCTTCTGCATTAACTACGATTCTGTTAGACGACCATAATTATATTCCGACGGCCGACAATCGCTTGTTACGCCGTATAATTCGCGACTTCAAATATCGCGGGTATAGTGCAGAAGAGACGATCAAGCGTTGGCCCTCAGTCCGTGCCGGTGAAGAAAAGTGGATTTTCCCCTTTCAAGAAGAAGCTGATGTAATGATGAATACGGCTCTCTTGTTTGAGTTTGCAGCCCTTCGTAATCAAGCACTCCCTCTTTTGGAGCAAGTGCCGGAAAACGTACCTGAATTTTCCGAGGCCTATCGTTTACGTAAGTTCCTATCATACCTCAAGCCTATTTCCATCAAGAATTTACCTCCCACATCATTATTACGCGAATTTCTTGGAGGTAGTGTTTTTCGCTATTAGGAAATATCTAGAGGGCACTATTGTTTGTCGTTCAACTGTTACTTTTTATTTTAAGTAAAATCTAGATTTTTAGGTAGAATAATCTATAAATGAATATGGTAAGACAAGAGAGGTAATCTCTAATGATGTAAATTAAAGCAGCGAAAACATACATTCTTTCTTTTTCTAACAAGAAAAAGGGTAGTGGCTACTTAGTCCTCCCTTAAATAGTCGTTTATCATCTGTTATTCAGTAATATAAACATCTAAGACCATTGTCAAATCTGTAGGTTTTGTTATCTTTAAGGTGCGAAACTTGCAGATCTTTATAATCAAAAAGCCCATAATACAGCATCATTATTCAGCAGCTTGTCGAACATGTTGAAGCAATCCCACCCGCTCTACAAGCCAGCCGACAAAATAGATTGGAGCAAATTCGACACAGCCTTCGCTCCCCTGTATTCTCAGAATAATGGGGTCAGTCCTAAAACCCATTCGTCTGATGTGTGGCTTGTTAATTCTCAAACACCTTCGTAATCTCTCAGATGAATCCGTTGTGGAGCAATGGAGTGAAAATGCTTATTACCAATACTTTTGTGGTATGCAAGAGTTCATTCCCGGTGCGCCCTGTTCCTCTTCAGAATTGGTACACTTTCGCCATCGCATTGGAGAAAAGGGGATAGAGTTCATTTTCCAAGAAAGCATTCGGGTCAATAACGAAGAAGATGATGATCATCATGACACGGCTTTTATTGATTCGACCTTTCAAGAGAAGAATATCACCATCCGTCATCCGTTCTGCCACGGGGCTTATTTTTGGCGCACAATCTTTTCGTAATGAGTATGATGGATACACCATAGAAGCCTCGTTGGCACAAGTTGAACGTCTGACTCGGAGAAAGATCAAAATATCGGTAGGGGACAGGGGTTATCGGGGAAAGAAAGAGATTGATGGCACTCAGATTTTAATACCGGATGCCCCTAAATCTTCAGACAGCAGGTATCAGAAGCGGAAGAAACACAAGTTATGCTGCAAGCGAGCAGGCATAGAACCCTCCATCGGACACTTGAAATCAGACCATCGTTTAGGACGTAACTTTTACAAGGGAGCGGAAGGGGATGCTGTGA
>JABZGO010000307.1 GCA_015259305.1 Alloprevotella tannerae
GTTGGGGAGCGGCTATCGGGTTCATCTGCCCGGGTTGGGCTATTTTTCGCTTGCCGTTAAAGGAGAGGTTTGCGAAGATCCGAAGACGGGGCACTTTCGCCTGCGTAATCCGCACGTGCGCACCATTAAGTTTCGTCCCGAAAAGGACTTGCTGAAAGCCTTGCACGGCATTGATTTTGAAAATGTTACTTATCGGCGAACACCTTATGCTGCGCCTCAACCGGCAGAAGTGGCTGCTGCGCTCGACCGGTTGTTTGCCGCTTCTGCTTTCATCCTTGTGCGTGACCTTCGCGCGGCGCTACATCTTTCGAAGCCTGTGGCTTATCGACTGGTACAAGCACTTGAGGCTGCCGGTAAGGTTCGCAATGTGGGCACGAGTCGTCAGAAAATCTTGGTTAAGGGAGAAGGGTAGTGGTTGCCGGTGCTTAGTCGCGGCGGAGGCTTGAAGGGGTTCAAGCCGTGCGTTGTGCGAGACGGACTATTATTTGAATAATTGGCCACTGCGTGCCGCACGAAGCAATTTTAGATTGCACACAATAAAAAGCGCCGGCAATGAGATTCTGATTACTCATTGCCGGCGCCTTATGTTAAACAGGCCTTGGGCCTCGTCGGTTTATTTTACCAATACCTTGAAGGTCGTGCCATCAGAAAGTTTCACGATGTTTACGCCCTTTTGCGGCTGACTGATGCGGCGGCCATCGATGGTGTAGCGCGCTACTTCTGTGAGCTTCTGCGAACTTTCAATATCGTGGATGCCTGCGATCGGCGTTACCTGCGACTTCGCTGCGTTCTCAATGCGGCCGTCAGGGGCGATAACCATTGCCACCACGTAGAGTTTGTTCGTCTGAACAGCAGAGAGTAGCTCCTCATCCGACGGCATATCGATCGTGAAGGAGTGCTTCAAGGTCTTTCCGGCTTCGAGCGCGTCGATCTGTACTTGGTTCTTGCCGTTGTTGTCGTAAGAACTGCCGATCGCTACGTCATCGTAGTGCCACTCAAAGAGTTTCGTACCCTGCGCACCGCCCATGCAGAATTGTGCCATCTCTTCAGGTTGCGTCTCTCTGCGGCGTGCAGAGTAGTAGTTCATTTGGCGCCAGTTGTCTTTCGGGCAGAAAACCTCATCAGCTACCAAAACATAAGCCAACTTGAAATTGCCGCTAACGAGCGGGTTAATGTTGGCCGTAGCATAGACGTGCGTTTTTGCATCATCTATCGCGCCGGATACGCTCACTTCGATAGCCGAAGTGCGCTCCATTTCCTCTTGGAAGTCTTTCACAATGCTTTCGCCGGAGCCCTTGAAGGGGTCGATCTGATCGCCGCGATTCAACATACACATCGGTGCGCCGCTCCAGGCTATGCGCTCATATTTCGAGATAAACATCGGGTCGCTTTGGTTGAAGCGGTGGATGCCAATGCCGATAAAGCGGTCGCCAAAAGTGTCGCGGAGCTTCATCATTCCGGCAATGCCGCGCGGACACCAGCCGCAGCCGGTACCGGTATGTTCTTCTACGACAACGTTGCGTACAATCTCTTTCTCCAGTACGACAAAAGCACCCTTAGACGTAGCGTGAGGAGAGCCGTTAGCTTCGCCGTTAACCTTCGTGATGGTTACTTCTACGGGATATTCGCCGCTCTGCGTAGGCGCATTGACGGGAATATTTAATTGCAATTCCTGACCAAACAATGTGAGCGGCTGCGGCAGGGTTACCGTTTGCTCTTTCGATGGTTCGCGGTTGCCCACTTTCATCGTAAAGGCCAGGGTGTTTATTTGTTTTGTTCCGGCCATCGTCGCCGTTACGGGTACGATCGCACGCTTGCCCGGCTTCATAT
>JABZGO010000308.1 GCA_015259305.1 Alloprevotella tannerae
TGTCTTACACCGCATAATTCGCATAGAAGGCGACAAAATCACGCTGCAAGGTGATGGAAACGTAAAGTACACGGAATCGTGCCGACGTAGGGACGTCATAGGCATTGTCACGGAATTTTATCGTAAAGGCAGAAAGACGCCGGATCTTGCCAGCGGCAAAAAATGGCACTACTACTCAAAAATATGGCTTATGCTTAAGCCTTTGCGTAGATATCTGCTTTACTTCTATCGAAACTTCTGGCTGAAAATCTTTCCGCCGAAAATAAATTTATAAAAGAAAATGAGAATCAAACCAAACTTTGAATTACGCGATATCTGTGATCAGAAAGTGATCATAGCACAGGGTATAGAAAATATCGATTTTAACCAGATGATTGTCCTTAACGAAAGCAGTGCTTATCTTTGGGAGCATATTGTGGGCAAGTCGTTTACTGAAGCTGATATAGTTGCTTTGCTCTGCGATGCCTATGATATTGATGAGGCAACAGCAACTAATGATATAAAAAACTTTATTCAGACGCTTCGCGATCTTAACTTGCTGGTGGACTGAGGGGACGTTGGTACGTCTTATTGCCTTTTCAATCGCGTTTCCGAGCAACTCGGTAAAGCGATTTTTTATGTAGTAGCGCTTTGCGAAAATATAGGCGTAAGTTTATGGGCTTTACTCCAAACGCTCTTAAAGAAGAAAGATGAAAAAGAATACGATAGTTTTTGATTTGGACGGCACGCTGCTCGACAGCTTGGAAGATATATTTATTTGCGTAAACTATGCGCTCTCCCAACAAGGGCTACCGCGCCGAACAAAGGATGAGGTGCGCAGCTTTTTAGGTAATGGCTACCGGTATTTGATAGCCCACGCTGTATCGCCGCATACAAATTCTTTGAAAACGGAACAAGTGCTCGATAGCTTTCGTGCTTATTACCAATTGCATTGCCAAGACGTAACAAAACCTTATGATGGCATCTCGGAAATGCTGGATACGCTTCGGGATAATGGATATAAAATGGCTATCGTATCAAATAAGGATGACGAAGCCGTGAAGCAATTGGCCGCGCGCTTCTTCTCGCCGTGGATTAACATTGCTGTGGGTGAAAGTAAGGAGGTGCGCCGCAAGCCGAATCCGGATGCTGTCTTACAAGCAATCAAACAATTGGGTAGTAAGGTCGAGGATAGTATCTATGTGGGCGACTCTGAGGTGGATATTGCTACAGCTAAAAACGCCGGAATACCCTGCATAGCTTGTCTATGGGGATTTAGAGATGAACCATTCTTGCTCGAAAACGGCGCCACTCAGCTCATCAAGACTCCCAGGGAGCTGCTATCAGCCGTTCAAAAGCCGGAATGGTAATATGCCCGCGCTCGAAGGTCAGACATTGACGTTCTGCCCAATCGTGCAACATCCGTGAAGTGTTGAGGCGCGTTGTCCCCAATTCTTTTCCCAGCTGTGTCATCTTTATATATAGCTCTTTGCGGCCTGCAGGGCGTAAACAGCGTTGCTGTACAAACTTCACAAAGCGCTCATGTAAGTCCATCGGCATTGGTTTCCAAAGAGCACGATAAGCTTGTTGGTTCTTCCAGCTTACAAAATTTAGGAAATTCTGGCGAAAAGTGGGATACATCGATAGGATCGTGCGTATATCATCCTTTTTTATCTCGAGCAAGTGTACGCGATCACAAGCCGTATAGCTATGACTATAGCGCGTTGACAGCCCAAAAAGGAAAGAAGGTTGCACAACATCGGGGCGAGCATCCCATTCGCAGAGGCGGTAAGTGCGGTCATCGCTATGCCGCTCTATTTTCACCTCACCTTTGATA
>JABZGO010000309.1 GCA_015259305.1 Alloprevotella tannerae
GTATACATACACTCGAGGGCGCTTATGAGAAGTATGCGGCCAAAGAGTTTTTGCAACTGCTGCGGCAGCAGAACGACCTGCAAGAAATGGTAAATAGTATGTAGGTTCATTGCCCACGTCGGGCTGTTTATTAGCCCACCCAAAAGTAAACGATGCGCATTTCCCGTGAGAAATGCGCATCGTTTGTATTCTCAAAAGCGAAAGGCGAAGCCTTGCGCTTTTGAGGTTAAAATGCCTGATTAGCTTACGCGCTCCAAGCGCTTCATGATTGTAAACATGAAGAGGGCAGAGAGGAGGCAGAGACCGATGAAGACGGCCCAAACAGACCAAAGCGGGAGGTTGCCCCAGAGGTAACCACCGACGCTGACGAGGAAGTTACCGATAGCCGTAGCTACGAACCAACCACCCATCATCAAACCTTTATACTTAGGCGGTGCTACCTTGCTGACAAAGCTGATACCCATCGGAGAGAGCAGGAGTTCGCCGAAAGTGAGGACGAGGTAAGTACCAATGAGCCAGTTGGGCGATGTATAGGTAGCATTAGCGCCGGCTACTGCCTGCTGAGCAGGCGTATTCAAACCTTGCGAAGCCAAAACCATGAGGATGTAAGCTGCACCTGCCACGAGCATACCGTAAGCAATCTTGCGGGGCGCGCTGGGTTCCTTGCCGGTGCGGCCGAGGTAAGCGAAGATCGCCATACTTACGGGCGTAAGGGCTACGACATAGAAGGGGTTAAACTGCTGGAAGATCGGTGCGCTGACCGGTACACTGCCTTCGAGCTGAGTGTACTTATAGCCAATCACAGCTAAAGCGGCGATGATAACGAGTCCGGAGATGAGTTTGGATTTGCCCGTCTTACCCTGCACGAGAGAGAATGCGGCGTAGACAATGATAATAATCATGAAAAGATTGATCACGTCAAAGGCCATGCTCTGTACGCCGGTAACCGTCTTTTGTACGAACTCATTTGCAAAATATGTGAGCGTCAAACCATTTTGGTGGAAAGCCATCCAGAAGAAGATCACTACAGCAAAGACAAGGCAAAGGGCGATGACGCGATCCTTCGTCTCTTTCGGAGAAAGTTCTTGTACGGGAGCTTCTTTTCCCTTCGTGTCAGCCTTTTTCTTGCCGGCTACTGAGCCTTCAACGTGGCGGAAAGTAGAGCGGAAACCGTAGTAGATAGCCATTGAAAGAATCAAAGAGGCGCAAGCTACGGCAAAGGAGAAGTGGTAAGCGTCGTTTTCGTGATAACCGATCGACTCTGCCCACTCTTTAATGCGCACAGCAGCTGTCGGAGCGAAAAGGGCGCCGATGTTGATCGCCATATAGAAGATGGAAAAGGCAGAATCGCGCTTGCCGGCATATTCCGGACTGTCGTAAAGATTGCCGACCATTACCTGCAAGTTGCCTTTGAAGAGACCCGTACCAAGACTGATGAAGATCAGGGCTGCGAGCATAGCAACCATTGCTATGGTGCCGCTACCTAAAGGTACGGAAAGCAGGAGGTAACCACCAAACATGATGAGAATACCGATCGTAACCATCTTGCCGTAGCCGAATTTGTCGGCCATATAGCCGCCGATCAAGGGCAGAAAATAGACTAAGCCTAAGAAACTGCTGTAGATCATGCCGGCCGTGCCGGGTTCAAAACCAAAATTCGCTCGCAAGAAAAGCGCAAACACGGCTATCATCGTGTAGTAGCCGAAACGCTCGCCTGTGTTGGCAAGCGCAAGAGCATAAAGCCCTTTGGGTTGTCCTTCGAACATAATTGTGTAATTAAGGTGTTATTAGTAATTGAATTTATGTCTATAAGT
>JABZGO010000030.1:0-4177 GCA_015259305.1 Alloprevotella tannerae
GTTATGGCCGATCCGCTCCATTGCTCTGCATCCTGCTTCTCGAAGTTGCTGTTAAAATCGATGATGAAGCGCTTATATTGAAAAGTCTCTCGATCGTAGGGAACGCCCTTCGTATTGAGCGCCGCTTGCGCCCCGCCGGCTTGCAGATTCTCAAACTGTTCGCCGTTCCAAATATCAAATATGAGATGCTCCTTATCGTTTGTCACCTCCAAACGACCGGAATCGGCCACTACGATCTGCGCCTTGTCGAAGCCCTGGTCGGTTTTATAAATCATTACATTGTAGAGCTTACCCGTGGCCACGTCTTTGCGCTCTACGTATAGGCTGAAACTGTTGATTTTCCCATAAAAGACGCCCTCCGGTATTTCCAGCGCCGGCGAAGTCTCTCTCAAACTCCACAAAAGTGAGGTCAGATTTTTTTGTGCATCAAGCGCTGCACGATTCTGAAAATAAAAGGAGACCGCTGCAAGGCCTATGACGAGCACGGCAAGCGGACGCATAATGCGCAGGAGCGAAACGCCGGCCGCTTTCATTGCCAAGAGTTCGAGCCGTTCTCCCATATTACCAAAGGAGATCAGCGAGGCCAGCAGCACTGCAAGCGGCAACGCCATCGGGACCATCGTAATGGCCATATACCAGTAGAATTGACCCAGAATATCCATCGTTATGCCCTTGCCAACAATCTCATCGACGTAGCGCCACGTGAATTGCATCATCAGGACAAACAAGGTGATAAAGAAGGAGCCGGAGAAAATCAACAAGAAGTTCCCCAGCACAAACCGATCCAACTTTTTTACTCCGATCAACAGCTACATTATTTTGCAAGCAAAAGTACGACAATTATACTGAAAGAAGAAATATTCAGGAGAAAAGGAGAGCACACGCGGCCAACGCACTTAACAAAAGGCCAATAAGGTGTTGGGGCAAGCAGCGCAACGCAGGTTATCAACAACTACGAAACGTCGGTTTTCGAGTGGCGCATGGCAGTGGTGCACAGCCAAATCATCTTTCGTTTGGCCCGACCAAACGATGGTTTGCTGCCACCAAACGATAGTTTGCTCCTGCCAAACGATGGTTTGCCGGCAGCAAACCATAGCGCCAAGCACTTGTCGGAACAACAAATCAATCTTTTACGTACTGAATACAAGCGAATTATGATAAGAAAAGGCTTTGGAGGCGTGATTTGTACGTAACTGAGCAATGCCGGCACAATCCGCATCGCCGCTCAGCCGTTGGGATTTGTCGAAAACTGCAACTCCCTTCTTACGGCAAAGGACGAGCAGCCGGAAGTGACTGATCTTATTGTACTTTAAGCGTATGCGCGGGCTCACTGCCCTACCCTCTGCAGCAGCAGGCGCAAGGTTATGGGTTGTAAACGACGCACAAAACGCAGGTGCATCAGTCGGCCGCATCAACCATTAGGCGCGAAGGCTTCATCAGACTTCGCAGGGTAGCACGCAGATGCGTGATAACAACGACAAAATAGTATTTTTAAGGCTGAACGGAAGATTTTCCTAAAAAAGGCTTGGTCATATAGAATTTATCTTCTACTTTTGCACTCGCAAAAAGGGAACAAGCTCCTTTTATGTCGGCGCGATAGCTCAGCTGGTTAGAGCGCATGATTCATAATCATGAGGTCCCCAGTTCAATCCTGGGTCGCGCTACAAAAAGGCGATAACTTTTCAGAAGTTATCGCCTTTTTCTTATTTAGCAATAAGCCGCCAATCGCCGCCGGCCAACAAAAAAGGTGTCGACAAGCAGCGCTCGTCGACACCCTATGCGTATGAATAATTGTATAGCTTATACTTTGACGCGGTTTAGATAGCTGCCGTCGCGCGTATCCACCTCCACGGTTTCGCCTTCGTTGATGAAAAGCGGCACACGTATTTCTGCGCCCGACTCTAACTTAGCCGGTTTGGTTGCGTTTGTCGCAGTATCTCCTTTCAATCCCGGTTCTGTGTAAACGATCTTCAACTTCGTCTTCACCGGCATTTCGGCATAGAGAATCGTATCTGTAGACGCATCGCTCACAACATCGAGCACGTCGCCTTCTTTCATATAATCGACGCCCGTGATCATATCGCGCTCAATCGTCACATCGTCCCAAGTCTCTTGGTTCAAGAAGTGGAACACGTCACCATCAGCATAAGAATACTGATAAGGGCGGCGCTCAACTCGCACATCTTCCAAGGCTTCGCCAATATTGAAGCGGCGCTCCAATACGTTGCCGTTGACTACGTCTTTCAGCGTCGTGCGCATAATCGTATTGCCCTTACCGGGCTTTACATGAAGGAAGTCGATGCAGAAATAGAGCTTGCCGTCTAAGCGGATGCAAGTTCCTTTCTTGATGTCTTGTGATTTGATCATTACTATTGTATTCTATTTTTGTTATTTCAATATTTGTGTGTGCAAATATAGGTAATTCGCCTGAATATGAAAAGCTAAGTGGGGAATTTCACGCATCTTACACGCACTTTACTGCCGTTTTGTCGGCGAAAAAGGCCTTAAAGGTAGTCGGGCAAGCGGTATAAATGTTGCGAATTGCTACCTTTAATGAGGATTAGGCAGTCGTGGAGAGGATGCTCACGGAGCTGCTGCGCCACGGCTTCGACCGTGGGAAAGTAGCGATAGCGCTCAGCGAAGGGCTGAAACTCCTCGCCAACGAGCCATACGTCGTCAAGAGCCATCGTAGCCACTTTGTCGATAATGGCTTGATGCTCTTGGGCTGAAGCGTTGCCGAGCTCGCGCATACCGCCGAGTATGGCCATCTTATGCGGGTGCTCGATGATTTGAAAATTGTCTAAGGCAGCCGCCATACTGGTGGGGTTGGCATTGTAAGCGTCGACGATGAGCGTATTCGTAGCCGTGCGTAGGAGTTCACTGCGATTATTTGTCGGACAATAAGCCGCTATAGCCCGGCTAATTTGCTCCGGTGCCACCCCGAAGCGCACGCCGACCGCCACAGCCGCAAGTATATTATCTATATTATATGCCCCGATGAGTCGCGTCTTGACTTCCTGCCACGCTCCCCCTTTTATGCGGAAGCGCAAATTGAGGCAAGGATCGCAAGACAGCACTTCGCCTTCCACATCATAATCTTTACCGGGCCGACCGTAAGTGATGCGCGATAAGTCGTGCGCGATCGGCTGCAAATAAGGGTTGTCGGCATTGATAAAAACAAAAGCGTCAGACTTCGTACGCAGATAGTCGTAAAGCTCTCCTTTCGTTCGTATTACGCCTTCAAAAGATCCGAAGCCGGCCAAGTGAGCTTTGCCGACATTGGTGATAAGTCCGCAATCGGGATCCACAATTTCGCTCAGCAACTTAATCTCTCCCGGATGATTGGCGCCGGTTTCGATGACGGCAATCTGATGGGAGGCATCCAAGCGCAAGAGCGTTTTAGGCACGCCGATATGGTTGTTGAAATTGCCCTGCGTAAAGAGCACGTTATAGCGCTCGGAGAGTACGGTAGATACGAGTTCCTTTGTCGTTGTCTTACCATTGGTCCCTGTAATCTGAATAACCGGACCGGAAAATTGTTGACGATGGTAGGCTGCCAAGGCTTGGAGCGTCGCCAACACATCATCGACCAAAATTATTCGGTCATCGTCGACCACAGACGGATCGTCCACCACCGCCAAAGCGCAGCCCTTATCTAAAGCCTGATGGGCGAAGCGATTGCCATTGAAAGTCTCACCCCGCAAAGCGAAAAAGATCGATCCCGGCGGGCATTCGCGCGTATCCGTCGTGATTTGCGGATGCGAAAGATATTGTTCGTATAATTCTTTTATGTTCATATCGCTGCCAATTATCGTGCAAAAGTAATACTTGTCAATGAGACTTCGCCTTGATCTGCAAATTAATTGAACAATATGTGCGCCGACCAATTCGATAAAAGCGACATTGATGAAGCAGGGCGTAAGCTGAGGGCGGCACTACCCAAACAAGATTTTTGTAATTAGGAGGCCAATGCGGCGGAATAAGCATCAAAAGGCGCTCGGCAAGCTCAATTTACGTGATTTTCTTAGTATATTTGCCGTGAATTATGAAAGAGCAACATTCTTACACGATACGCTTAGCCGACGGGCGCTTATTCAGCCTTGATAGCCCGCAGGTAATGGGCATACTTAACGTCACGCCGGACTCTTTCTACGCCGGAAGCAGACGGCAAAGCGAG
>JABZGO010000030.1:4187-12446 GCA_015259305.1 Alloprevotella tannerae
GATCGGCAAGCGGGTGCGGCAAATTGCAAATGAAGGAGCGTCAATGCTCGACATCGGCGCTTATAGCAGCAGACCGGGCGCGGATGATGTGTCGATCGAAGAAGAAATGGCGCGTCTGCGCCGCGGGCTGACGATTGTGAAGCGCGAGGCGCCGGATTTGGTCGTAAGCGTGGATACTTTTAGGGCTGACGTGGCGCGAATGGGCATTGAAGAGTTTGGCATTGACATCATCAATGATATTTCGGGCGGTCTGCTGGATCGAAATATGTTTCGAACGGTGGCGAAGACCGGAGTGCCTTATATATTGATGCACATGCAGGGCACGCCACAAACGATGCAACAGGCGCCACACTATGAGGATTTCCTTAAAGAGGTGTTTTTGTATCTGGCTGAAAAGATTGCGCGACTACATGATTTGTGCGTAAAGGATATTATCATAGACCCGGGATTCGGATTTGGCAAAACGCTGGAGCAAAACTATGAACTGATGAACCATTTAGAGGAGTTGCACGTCTTTAAACAACCACTATTGGTGGGGATTTCTCGAAAATCGATGATCTACAAACTGCTGGGGACTACGCCGGAAGAAAGTCTGAACGGCACGACGATGCTCCACGCGGTCAGTCTGTTGAAGGGAGCGCACATTTTGCGCGTACACGATGTAAAAGCTGCGCGCGAGGTGGTGCGGATGTATGAACAAATGACTGCTATCTAAAACAAGGAAAGGCCTTATGCTAACGTTAGGAATCAAAGACATCCTCGACATCTTCTTAGTGGCTTTATTGCTTTATTATATCTGGAAACTGATGAAGCAATCGAGCGCTGCCAATATCTTTACGGGAGTTCTCTTCTTCGTCATTGCTTGGATTATCGTCTCTCGCTTTCTCGAAATGCACCTCTTGGGAAGCATTATGGACAACTTGGTCAACATTGGTATGGTGGCTTTGGTCGTTTTGTTTCAAGAAGAGATACGCCATTTCTTTTCAACGATAGGCTCAACGTCAAAGTCTAAATGGGTGACGCGATTATTTAAGAGTCAGAAAGAGGAGGTGCAACACGAAGATGTTATGCCCATCGTCTTGGCCTGCCTCAATATGGGCAAGCAAAAGGAGGGCGCACTGATCGTAATCGAACGTCATACCGGTTTGAAAGAAATCATACGGACAGGCGAGCTTATCGACGCCGACATTAACCAAAGATTGATCGAAAACATCTTTTTCAAAAATAGTCCACTCCACGATGGAGCGATGGTTATCAGTAAACAACGCATTACTGCTGCGGGTTGCATCCTGCCGGTCTCGCACAACAGCGATATTCCACGCTCGCTCGGCCTGCGGCATCGAGCAGCCTTGGGTATGACACAGCAAAGCGACTGCTTAGCCATCGTTGTTTCGGAGGAAACGGGTAATATATCTGTGGCAGAAGACGGACATTTTCACCTCAAATTAACGGCAGAAGAGCTGGAACGCATTCTCACGGAAGCTTGGATTGCGTGACTTTGGCGCAGCACGCTTTGTTCTTTTAACAGAAAAGCCTAACTTTGCACTCATCACTTACAAACATAGCCACTCCTTATGAGGAAACTATCGCATATAAAACGAATTCGTCTACACAACGAAGGAAAATATACATTGCTCTATACAGGCCTTTCTTTGGCACTACTCAACGCAGCCTTATTTTTCTTATTAAGAGATCTCACACTCTTTCCTTTTTATGTCGTCTTGGCTATCAGCCTTGTGGTCTACGGCATTATTATCAATTTCTTCCGATGCCCTATTCGGCGCTTTACGGAAGCCACGGATAACATCGTAGTAGCTTCTGCTGACGGAAAAGTTGTCGTTGTTGAAGAAACAGAGGAGAATGAGTATTTCCACGATCGGCGTATTATGGTCTCCATCTTTATGTCTTTATGGAACGTACATGCCAACTGGTTTCCGGTAGATGGCATCATAAAAAAGGTAGAACACCACAATGGCAATTTTTATAAAGCTTGGCTACCAAAGTCAAGCACGGAGAACGAACGCTCTACCGTTGTCATTGAAACGCCCGACGGGCAAGACATCTTGGTAAGACAAATTGCGGGCGCCGTTGCGCGCAGGATTGTAACTTACGCACGTCCGGAGGAAGAATGCTATATCGATGAGCATTTAGGCTTCATCAAATTTGGTTCGCGCGTCGACATCTACTTGCCGCTCAACGCCGAGATCCTAATCCAACCCGGACAAACGACGGTCGGCAATCAGACAATTATTGCACGCCTTCAGCCCAACGAATAATGGAGGCTTCTCCAAATGAAAAAACATATTCCCAACGCACTAACTTGCTGTAACCTGATTTCAGGTTGCATCGCCACTGCCTTCTCACTCAAGGGCGATTTTGAAGATGCTTTTATCTTCATTATTATTGGAGCGGTCTTCGATTTCTTTGATGGATTCGTAGCCCGACTACTCAAAGTTTCATCTCCCATCGGAAAAGAGCTTGATTCGCTGGCCGACGTCATTACGTTTGGCTTTGCGCCGGCCGGTATCGTATTCTCGCTTTTGGCTAACACGGGAACAGTTACAGATCTCATACTACATCTCATCTCTTACTCTGCCTTTCTCATCGCTGCATTCTCAGCCTTGCGCCTCGCCAAGTTTAATCTCGACGAAAGACAGGCCCAGGGTTTCATCGGACTGCCAACGCCTGCCAATGCCTTATTTTGGGCGGCCATTGGCAACTACTATGCCAACGACCTCCACTTCTTACTTGGCTCAAACGAATGGATAGTTTTGCTCATTGGAATAGCCATCAGCTGTTGGTTACTCGTTAGCGAAATACCGATGTTCGCACTAAAGTTCAAGGACTTCAAATGGAAAGGCGACAACATCCTGCGCTATTCTTTCATCTTACTAAGTGTCATCTTGCTTATCCTGCTCGGTTGGGGCGGCTTCGCTGTTATCATCATTCTTTATATTCTGTGCTCTATTTGGAACAACTTTTGCTTTTCCGGAAAGAAACAGGCGTAAACACGCCGAATAGTCATTCAAATTAGCACACATAAATGGACGCTTTCTTCTTCATATTTTTATTGTCAATAGCAGTACTGCTATTCTTTATACTCTCTCCCATCATACGCTTAATTCGGCAAATTCAAAAGATAAAAAAGACCTTTTATCAGCAAACAACGAAAGCGCAGGAGAGAAGAACGCAAAGCTCACAAGAGCCTCGGCAGCAAGCTCAGACAAAAAAGATCTTCACACCCGATGAAGGGGAATACGTAGATTTTGAAGAAATCACGGATGAGAGTAAGTCGCAATAAACAGCTTACGACAAACTTACCACTCATGACTATTTATCATCAAATGCAGGGAAGGCATTTGAAATGCCAAAACAAAAAATCCACCTCGAATCCTTTTTACTTTTAGACATAAAGGCCCTAAACAAAAACCAATGTTAGGGCCTTCACTATATATTCAAATAAGAGACTGCTTCACAACGCTTGCACAAACGAGAACGCGGGAAATATTCATGAGATAATTTCCCCTTAATATAGGATTCAGTCGCGGTGCCAACCACTCTGCCACATTTAGCCGAGTGTACATACGGGGCAACGCATCGTCAAAAAATCATAAAAAGATATTATTGAAGCAGGCTTTTTCATTTACTCCTCTCACAAAGAAGTACTTACCTAAAAGCAAATACCCTCTTCTGCCCCATCATTTTGTTTCTCGCGTCTCTTATAACAACTTATTTGCGCGTACTACTATTGCTTTTTAGATTCTCCCCTAAGTTGCCACATAGCTTTTACTAAACGTTTCCTCATTTAGTGCTAACTCTTTCAAAAATTATTCCGTAAAAATCGTACCTTTGTAGGTTAAAGAAAAAGTTTCACCACGGTGCAACTAAATTAGCACCACGGAGAAAAATATTTTTCACCGTGGTGACACCAATTTTTCACCACGGAGAAAATCTAAAACTATGCATTGCTCGGCAAAAAGATGAGTAGAAAATTGCGATAAGGTGCGTAGGAGTTGCAACGAGATGTGCAGGAAATTGCGGCAAGGTGCGTAAGAAGTTGCAACAAAGTCCGCACAAGCTTGCGGAAAGATGCCTAAGGAGAGCTAAGAAGCGGAGCGGGCATCACAAAAGATGCACAGAGTGCTCAGTTGCCGGACGCAGAAGAGAACGGAAGAATACGAACAGAAAAACAAATACCAGCTTATGACTGTAGCTTACAAACTATTGAAAACAGGAGGAAAACTCCCGAAAAACAAAGACTTACGTATAGTAGTACACGAAAATATGACGGTCGGAATGGACCGAATGGGAAAAAATATCGAAAAGGCTACGACGCTAACCACAGCCGACCTCACAGGTTCGCTCGATGCCCTGAAAGCCGAAATTGCCTACCAACTGATGGAAGGCAACCGCGTGCACCTGCCCGGACTCGGTTACTTCTCGCTCGCCGCTAAGGGTGAAATCTGCGAAGATGCCAAGACGCATCGTTTCCGCTTGCGCAATCCCGAGGTGCGAAGCGTAAACTTCCGTCCTGAAAAGGACTTTATGCGCACGCTACGAAATGCACAATTTGAAAACGCCACCTATCGCAGTCGCCTCCACGCCACTCCGTCACCGGCGGAAGTCGATACCGTCCTCACGCGCCTCTTTGCCGCCGCGGATTACATCTTCGCAAACGATCTGCAAACGGCGCTCCACCTATCCAAGTCTATGACCTATCGCCTCCTCCGCAGTCTCGAGTCGGAAGGCAAGCTCCGAAATGTCGGCTCGCGCTATCGCAAAATGTATGTCAAGGGATGAAATTGCGACTGACAACTAATCATTAACCATAAGAATTAAAGCGCATAGAATTATGAACAAACATCGGAATAAGTATTGGCATATACAGATGTATAAGCCTTATGGAAAAGAGGATGAAGCGAGAGTTGATTCCAAGAAAATGTTAGAAAGAGAGGAACCTTTTATTGGAACCGGTGAATGGAACAACCATCAATGCAAAAACTTTAAGACAATTGAGAAAGGTAGCATTGTGCTTGTTCGAGAAGGAAATGAGGCTATTGCTTTATGCCAAATTATTAGTGATAATTTTACGGATAGAGAGCTGACTGATGAGTTTCTTCATAAAAATTTCAGGCGGGTTAAAATATTGGCGTGGGCAAAGGATTATAAACAACCTTCTAAATCTAAACTCTTCACGCAAGGAACTTTTCACTCATGCGTCCACAGGAGCAGCCAAACGGCAGGACAATATGAATACATCAATAATTGGTTAAAGCATATAGAAAATATGGAATCTACAAACAAATGTGCACGCCTATTAGAGCGCAAGCGCAATATCATTATTCAAGGTGCGCCGGGAACTGGTAAAACTTATAATACGGCTAGTATAGCCCTGAAAGTTTTGGGCGTAACTGATATAGATTTAACAGATCACGAGGCTGTGATAAGGCGATATAAAGAACTGACGACGGGTAAGCGCATCTTCTTTACTACGTTTCATCAGTCTTTAGATTATGAAGACTTTGTCGAGGGATTAAAGCCGGAAGTACAAAAAAATGAGAAAGGGGAAAGCGTTGGCGTAACCTACGAGCTGAAAGACGGAATCTTTAAGCAGGCCTGCCAAGCTGTAACGATGGACGAAAGTAAAGATATAACCAAATGTATTGACGATTTCTTACAGCATAAGATTAACGGATTCGAGAATAAGAGAGTGATTCCTACAATTACAGGAAAATCTTCGTTTTATGCTTGGTGGGAGGAGGGTAATACTACCATTAAATGCAGAAGTATACATTCAACAATCACACATGACGAAACACACAGTCCATCGCCTCTTAATATAGAAAAAGTAAAGGATCAAGCTCTAGGAGAAGGAATGGAAAACAATTGGCCTCAATACGCCAAGGCTTTCATTAAAGCTGTAAAAGAGGAATACAAAATACATGGCAACAACAAGGTAGTCCTCATCATTGACGAAATAAACCGAGGCAATGTAGCCAAGATCTTCGGCGAATTGATAACGCTGTTAGAAGTTGATAAGAGGGAAGGAAGCGAGCATCCTATTCAGGTTACTTTGCCTTATTCCAAGGAGCTGTTCAGTGTGCCCAAAAATTTATATATCATCGGCACGATGAACACCACCGACCGCAGTACGGGCACGATTGACTATGCGTTGCGCCGGCGTTTCGCTTTTGTTACATTAGAATCTAACAGCTCGGTTATAGAGAAACATTATACCGATCCTACACTAAAGGATCAGGCGCTCGCATTGTTCAATAACATCGAAGAATTCATCCGGAAAAAGCTGTGCGGAGACTTAGATATAGATGATTTGATGGTTGGTCATAGTTACTTTATGTCCGCTTCAGAAGAGGAGCTAAAGGAGAAGATGGAGTATGAAGTACGGCCACTTATTGCAGAATATATCAACGATGGTATCTTAAACGTGAGCAGCGAAGAGAAAAAAGCCGCGTTTAGGGCCTGGTGCGATTTGCAGCTCGCTACGATTGAAGAAGTCAACGAAGAAGAGGAGCAAGAGGAAGAATGAGTGTGATACTGCTTCAAGAACACGAAAAATTGCCTGTCAGTAAGAAGGAGGAGAAATATGATAGGTTGGAGCTTGTTGAATGGTGCAATTCGCCTGAAGCCTATTATGCTTCATACAAAATTGGAGCAGAATGGATCGATGAGCAAGAAAGTTTGATTGTAACGACAAAGCACAAGATGGAGCAGATTGACTTCGTGAGGATGTTTATGACCTGCTTTACTTCTGACTTATCCTTAGCGTCATTCTCTAAGATCTACGAGATATACATTGACAAGCCAAGCATAAAGGCGCCTGCACTTCAAAGTGTCGTAAGTCCGCTACTTGTGCTGCACTTTCTTGGCGTCGTAAGCAGAATTAAGGAATTGAAGAAAGGATACGTCAGTCGAAGTGAGAACCTGAAGAAGGTAAAAGGGCGAATCAGCATCTTGAAGAATGAGCGACAGAACATTGCTATTAGGCGCTACGATAGGGTTTTCTGCGAGTATGACGAATATTCGGCCGACATTCCGGAAAACAGACTGATAAAGAAAGCACTCTTATTCTCTCAGCGCTTGCTTCAAGGCTTAAACGAACAGTCCGCAGCTGTAGCAAAGTTGCGATTGAATAAAAGTCTTGCACTGTTTAGTGAGGTCAGCGACAAGGTTGAAATTAAACAAGTAAAGCGACTACGCGCTCACAAGTTGTTCACAAATTACAATGAGGCAATTCGACTGGCAAAACTAATCCTTCGACTCTTTGATTATAACATTAGCAAGGTAGGTAGCCATGAGGGAAAAGTCGTTCCGTTTTGGCTTGATATGTCGCTACTCTATGAGCATTATGTATATGGGCTGCTTCACGAAGCCTATCGCGAGAGGATTACTTATCAATTCGAAGGTGAGATGGGAATTCCTGATTTCTTGTATAAGTCGAAAGAATACAAGGCCATCTTAGATACAAAATATATTCCGAAGTACGAAAATAAGTCTTTAGATAAAGACGTCGTGCGCCAGTTGAGCGGCTATGGTCGCGATTTGCGCATTCTCACTCATTTAGAATATAAAGATGTGTCACCCATACCTTGCATTATCATATATCCGAAAGAAGGGAAAAGAAAAAATAATCCTTTCTTAGGCAATAATCTCAGGATGTTATGTGGAAAGTCATCAAAAGATTTCTTAGAGTTTTACAAGATAGAAGTATCGCTTCCAACGATAAGGTAAGCTGCATAGAATGTAAGTTTCGTTGCGCCTATTATCCAAGTTCTCATCAGATATGGTAAGCGTATAGTTTTTGGGGCGGCATTTCAAAAGAAATACCGCCCCAAAAGTTTCTTGTAGCTTAAGAAATAATAAACTATGCGTGATGCTCGTTATTTTGCCGCTGCGCTAAGGCAGCTTTCTTCTGTTCATATAAAGCTATGCGCTTGCGTCGCGAAGAAATAATCTCGTAGCGATAGACAAAGAGCGTCAGGATAAAGTAGCAAAAAGCTTGTATCCATAAAGCGTACCACTCTGTCTTCACGCTAATCATCTCACCGCCCATACTATTGATCTTCACAAAGGCATTGATGCCGAATGTAGAGGGAAAGACGTAAGAGAAGTATTTCCAAAATGTAGGAATAGCTGTTGCCGGCCAACTGATACCGCTCATAAACAACAGCGGGACGGAGAAGAAGACGACAATGATAAAAGCCATCTCGCGCTGTCGAATCAATACGGAAATAGTCATAG